>CAIMKO010000430.1 GCA_903841915.1 uncultured Chitinophagaceae bacterium
ACCCGTACGGCAGTTTAGCAAACTACTGGTTTGAGCCACTCACCCACCTCACCTCAGTGGATTACCTCTTTATATTGAGGGCTGCAAAAATAGGGAGACGATGCGTAAAATCCTAAAAAATAAAAATCTAAATCCTATATTTATTATTTACAGAATTTAGATTCAAAATATTGTTTATACAACTGCCTTACATGGCTGCCAACTGAACTTTCTGTGTAAGCTCCATCACATTCTCACGGAAGATAGAATCAGTGTCCATCAAATCCTTTACAGTTTGACAGGAATGTATCACCGTGGTATGATCTCTGCCCCCAAAATGTTCGCCAATGGTCTTTAAAGAATTTTTGGTAAATGCTTTGGCCAGATACATGGTTATTTGTCTTGCCTGCACGATCTCTCTCTTTCTTGTCTTATGCAATAATCTTTCATAAGGCACGGCAAAATATTCGCACACCATTTTCTGAATGGCTTCGATGGTGATTTCTTTGCTGCTGGTCTTTACAAAATTCCTTAGAACTTTCTTAGCCAGTTCCAGATCGATATCTTTTTTATTGAGTGATGATTGAGCCAGTAATGAGATCAACGCACCTTCTAGTTCTCTTACATTGGTAC
The DNA here is from genome assembly GCA_903841915.1 of uncultured Chitinophagaceae bacterium. GTDB lineage: Bacteria > Bacteroidota > Bacteroidia > Chitinophagales > Chitinophagaceae > CAIQDX01. The sequence continues at coordinate 613 of CAIMKO010000430.1, forward strand.
TGATATTATAAGCCACATATTTCACGACTTCTTTGCTCATGTCTAAACCATCATTCTTCATCTTACGTTCCAGGATCTCGATCCTTGTTTCGTAATCAGGCAATTGAAGGTCGGCACTTAAACCCCAACGAAAACGACTCAGTAATCTTTCCTGCATACCATCCAGATCTTTTGGTGGTTTATCGGAGGTCAACACCAATTGTTTTCCGCTTTGATGTAAATGATTGAAGATGGCGAAGAATGCATCCTGACTTTTTTCGGCGCGACTGAAAAATTGTACATCATCGATGATCAATACATCGATCAATTGATAGAAATGAATAAAATCATTGATCGCATTATTGCGGCTATGATCCTGAAACTGATTAATGAACTTTTCGCTGCTAACATACAATACCACTTTATTGGGATGCAGTCTTTTTACATCATTCCCTATTGATTGTGCCAGATGTGTTTTCCCTAAACCAACACCACCATAGATCACCAATGGGTTAAATGAGTTGGCACCCGGTTTTTCAGCTACTGTTTTACCGGCACGGCGTGCTACACGGTTACAATCGCCTTCTATAAAAGCATCAAAAATATAAATTGGATTTAATTGAGGATCAATTTGCATTTTTTTCAAACCCGGAATAACAAAAGGATTTTTAACAGGATTATCTATTACTAATGGAAAGTTCATTTCGTTATTGCTGAAAGTTTTCATTCCGCTTGCAGGAATATCCATACTACCGTTACGACCATTACCACTATCGACCATGATACGGTATTCTAATCTTGCGTCTTTTCCTAATTCTCTTTTTAAAGTTTTGGCTAAAAGGTTTACATAATGTTCTTCGAGGTACTCATAAAAAAATTGACTCGGAACCTGTATCAATAAAACGTTGTTTTTTAATTCAACGGGATTGATTGGTTCGAACCAAGTTTTAAAATGTTGCCATTCTACTATATCCTTGATTATTTTTAAGCAGTTCGTCCAGACAACTTCAGCGTTTTTTGCCATACAATAATTAAATGACTTTTATAAAGAGTTAAGGTTTTTATGTTCTTCGTAATTCTCGTTTTGGTTGCTTAATTTTTAAAAACCTGAAAATGCTGTTTTTCAAAAAATTAATACAGAATGCGAATATGTATACTTTATGTTGAAAAAAAAATTTTTTATTCTCTTGTTTTTTTCCCTATGACAACAGTTTGGGTCTTAAACACCTTTTTCTTTTCCGATCGGGCAAGGGAATAATCCAACCTCCCAAGTTCTATCCCGCCCCATCCCACTTGGTTTACAACAGTATCGCCCCCTCTTTGATTTCGGTAAACTTTAGGAGAATCAAAAAATTTATGGGTATGACCTCCGATAATTAAATCTATGTCAAAACATTCTTTTGCCAGTATTTCGTCGCTTACTTTATTTTCGGAGTACTTATCTCCGAGATGTGAAAGACAAATAATGAGATCGCAATTATTTTTTCTTAGGAGTTCTGCAGTTTTATTAGCGCATTCGATCGGTTCCTGATAAACAGTTTTTTCATATAAATTTTCAGCAACCAATCCTTTTAATTCTATCCCAACTCCTAACACTCCGATCTTTAGTTTTCCTTTTTGAAAGATCTTATATGGAATAAATTTATTGTCCATTGCGGTATTGCTGAAATTATAATTGCAGATAATGATTGGGAAGTTAGCATGTTTAATTTGTGTTGCAAAATTTTCTATCCCTGCGTCAAAATCATGGTTCCCCATTGTTGCAGCATCATACTGCATCATGCTCATGGCTTTTATTTCCGGTTCACCTTTGTACAAGTTAAAATACGGTGTACCCTGAAAGATATCCCCAGCATCCAGTAACAATACATTGGTATTTTCAGCTCTTATTTGTTGAATAACTGTGGCTCGTTCTGCTACACCACCTAACCCTGCATATCTGCTTCCATCCATTGGAAAGGGCTCTAATTGACTGTGTGTATCATTGGTATGCAAAATGGTGATGTGATCAAACGCATTTTCCGCAAATACTGTATTCGGCAATACAGACGATGCGAATAATGCAGCACCTGCCCAAGAACTTTGCCGGATGAATTTTCTTCTGTCAATTCGCATACACTATTCTGTTATCAGTTTTGGCATCAATTGTTTTTCCTTGTTTACTCAACGAAACAATATATTCGATCAAAGCATCGCGATAGAGATAGCCCATATTGATCTTAGGAATGCCACGAAGCATCTCACAATCATCTCCCCCATTAGCGATATAATCTGAATTAGCAACCATATATGTTGCATTTTCATCCAATGGCTTATGATCGATCAAAACATAAATAGCTTTCTTGTTTTTAATTGACATGGTTAATCCCGAAACAGGCCAACCATCCCTTCCTGCCATCTTATCCAGGAATTGTTGCAGAATCTTACCGGATAATTTCTGTAGAACGATCAAATTATCAAAAGGCATCAGCTCATATATTTTTCCTACAGAAATTTCTCCTTTCGGGATATAAGACCTGATCCCTCCGTAATTAATAAAAGCGATATCTACTTTCTGCTCAAATTTTTTCTCAGCCATCAGCTTCATGCAATCAGCCATAAAATTTCCAAGGTTACTTTCGGGTTGTTTCTTAATCAATCCATTAATTGAAAATCCTATCACAGTATTCATTGATTTATGAACACTGTCGGTATAAGGCATTAATAATTTCAGAAGGCCACTATCCGGTTTTGATACATTCTCAATCCTGTAATTGTTGAATTCAATAGTGGTTGTTTGTGCATTGCAAACAGCAACGACCATCAATGCATAAAGGGGCAGAAAATATGTAATGAATTTTTTTAACATAATTGGCAATGGCGGGAGATGAAAGATACAATATTGTATAAAGAAATCATCTGATTTTTAATTGAAGGCGAAAAAAAATTAAAGAGCTACTTTTGCTGTTCAAACACAGAAAACATGAGTTACGAAATCACAGGAAAATTAGTTGCCAAATTCGATATTGTTCAACGTACAGAAACTTTTAAAACAAGAGAATTTGTAGTTGAAAAGGCAGAAGACATTAACGGACGCGCCATTACCAATTATGTAAAATTTCAATGCGTACAAGACAAAACGGCTATGCCCGACAGATTCAATATCGGCGAAGAGGTGAAAGTGCTCTTTAATTTAAAAGGAAGCAAATGGGTGAAAGACGGCAAGGAGAATTATATCACCAATCTGGATGCCTGGAGAATGGAATCGGTAAAGCTGGGCGAGCAGAATAATGCACCCGATTTTGTACCGGATGCACCTCCCGCAGATGCGGTCGACGATCTGCCATTCTAACTTTTTATTCAATGTTTTATAGGATAAATACCTAGCAACATGCAAAAAGATATTTCAATCAAATTGAAGCCTGCTGAGGTTTCAGATAATACTGCCATTCGAAGACATTTAGCACAATCATCAGGGGCTAGAGAGTCTGCCATTACGGGTTTCTATAAAACCAGGCAATCCATTGATGCCAGAAGCCGGCAACAGGTTTGGGTGAATCTTACATTGAAAACTTTTATTGATGAACCTTTTCATCAAAGAGAGATAGAAAGAATTTCCTTCAAAGAAGTTCAACATGCAAACAAAAAAGTGATCATTGTTGGTGCAGGACCTGCCGGATTATTTGCCGCACTTTGCTTTTTAGAAAAAGGGATTCAACCCATCATCATCGAAAGAGGAAAAGATGTACGTGCCAGAAGAAGAGACCTGGCGGCATTGAATAAAGAGGGTATCATCAATCCCGAAAGCAATTATTGTTTTGGCGAAGGAGGTGCAGGAACATACAGCGACGGAAAATTATACACCCGAAGTTCGAAACGCGGAGATATCAACCGAATCCTCAATTTATTTGTACAGTTTGGTGCTGAAGAAAAGATATTATACGAAGCACATCCGCATATCGGCACCAACAAATTACCGAATATCATAACTGCCATGCGCGAACAGATCATTGGATGCGGTGGATTGTTCTTATTCGAAAAAAAGCTGACTGATTTTATTATTGAAAATGATATCCTGAAAGGAATAAAAACAGCAGACGGAGATTCTTTTTTTGCCGATGCTGTTATTCTGGCAACAGGTCATTCGGCCAGAGATGTGTTTGAATTATTGCATCAAAAAAGTATTCTGATCGAAGCAAAGCCATTTGCTTTAGGCGTAAGAGTAGAGCATCCACAAACATTAATTGATTCCATTCAATATCATTGCGCTTTGCGTGATGAGCATTTACCACCTTCATCATATAGTTTGGTGGAACAGGTAAATGAAAGAGGGGTTTTTAGTTTTTGTATGTGTCCCGGGGGCATCATCGCTCCCGCCTCAACCAATCCGAATGAATTAGTCGTAAACGGATGGAGCCCATCCAAAAGAGATAATCCATTTGCGAACAGCGGAATGGTGGTTACTGTTGAAATGAACGATGCGGTAGACTATTTTAAAAGGGAAAAGGTTGAAGGTATAAGGTTAAGGGAAGAAGCATTTCAAAATACAGCTTCTGCCTTACCCCCTTCACCTTTAACCCTAATGCATTTTCAACAATCCATCGAACAAAAAGCGTTTAATGCAGGTGGCGGAAAATTTGTAGCACCGGCACAAAGGATGGCAGATTTTTGCAATAATAAAATTTCTTCTTCTTTACCCGAATGCAGTTATTTACCGGGAATCATTTCGG
>CAIMKO010000431.1 GCA_903841915.1 uncultured Chitinophagaceae bacterium
AATCAATTGTATCATTCGCACCAGAAAGTTCAGTTGAGTGTCGATGCCGGTAGTTTGAGTTTATATAATCCCCAACAACAAGTGAGCATTACAATATTGCAGAATTATCGCTGGGATAATGCTGTCACCAACATACAACCGATATTCAATCGAAATAATATTCTGGAATATAACGGAGAAGAAGATGCATTGTTTCCGGCAGGAAAAGAATATCGATGGACAGATATTCGCAGCTTTCGCTTTCAAAGTGATCGTATTCAAAGTATCGATCTAAATGCTAAGCCATTTGAAGTGTATTTAAGGCCTGATCCTGTTCTTGTGCGGCAAGGCTATTTGTTTCGGCAGGACCTGAACGGATGGTATGATATCAGTACTTCAGAATCCGTTAATCCATTCTTGCAGGGCGATTATGCCAATGTGCATTTTACGTTTGTACCTGATCGAAAACAATCCTTTGATGGGAGAGATGTTTATATCAGTGGGGCATTAACAGGAAATAATATTTCTGCCGATGCAAAAATGGAATACAATGAAAGCAAGGGCGTGTTCGAAAAAACATTATTGCTGAAACAAGGATATTATTATTACACGTATCTCAGCAAAGATGCGAATGATCATACCGTAAAACCCGATGCCTCATTAACCGATGGCAATGCCTGGGAAACAGAAAACAGTTATTGCATTTTTGTGTACTACCGTTCATTAAGCGGAAGGCATGATGAGCTTGTTGCTTTTACTAATATCAATTCCAAATTTGGAAGATGAGTTTTTATTGCGGGCATTTGAATTTTTATTAAGCTTTTGTTGCATCGCACTTTTGTGCGTTCTGAACTTTTTCAGTAAAGAATCAAAATCAATTTTATCAAATTTAAACTCTTCGAATTGCTTATCGGTTTTGCAATAGTTAACAATTAATGGAAAGTGTTTAATATTGGCTGCATTGATCATTAGCCTATATTCTTTCCTGCCTGTGTAATCGTCTTCAAAAACATTAGCACCATAATCATCTTCAAAAACTGCAATACCTTCTTTTTTGTCGATAATATAAATATTAATTGTTCGAATAAATTTTTCTAAATGCTGTAAAGAATACCGCGGCGATTTTAATTTTAATTGATAATGTGTTTCACTTTTTTTAATGATTGTATCTAAAACAGAAAGCATTCTTTCACAACCTTTATCTATAACAACCGAATCTGTAATTTGAAATTGATAATTCCAGCAATATTCAGATGGCGAGTACATGTAAAATGAATCTTTATATGAATAAAGCATACACCATCTTGTAATAATATCTTTTAATTGTGTCTTTTTTAATTTTGTTTTTAAAGTCTTCTTTAAATAATTAATATTTCTTTGATATTCTTTTTTGCCATCAAATTTAGAAAATCCAAAATCAGCTATCCATTTATATTCTTGCGCATTTTTATTTCTTTCAAAATAAATGGCATGATAATAATCATAGCCATAATCTATACTGTCTTTCACTTCTCTTACAAAAAAAGAAGTATCATTCATTTTAAATTGTGCAAAAGTCAGGCAGGTTAGCAAGTTGAAGAAAATAATAAATAAAGCCTTTTTCATACACCTA
>CAIMKO010000432.1 GCA_903841915.1 uncultured Chitinophagaceae bacterium
AGGATAATCATCTTTCCAACCCGCTATCACAAAATCAATGGAAACATCTGCCGAAACTTCCAATACACGATCACTGATATCTCGGCCATCTGCAGTACATTCCACTTTTTCAAAACTCCCTCGGGTGAATTTAAAAGCATAATTGCCTGCTGCAACATTACTGATCACGACAGCTTTTCTGCCGCCACCCAATGGTTTCAGTTTATAATTCTCATCTTTCGGATTCCAGTTATTGAAATTCCCCGCCACATAAATATCATCATTCTTTTTCGTGGCAACATCTGTTACCACCAGACGTACTGAATACTGTGCATCTGAAACAATTATAATTGCTGAAAGAATAAAAAGTAAGCATAGTCTTTTCATACAATAAAATTATCGATTTAATGATATCGGGGAATAAAAAAAGCCATTCAGTTTCAATGAATGGCTTTAAATTTTTGAGTTGCTGTTAATCCAGCACTTCAGCGTCTTTGGGGTATTTGCTTCTGTTATAAATAAATGTATTATCCGGCAGTGTAGCATTCGTATTGAGATTCGTTAAACTGAACTCGATCACATTATTACTCTTGTCGGTGATCTTGGCTTTTGTGATCATCTCTTTGTTCTTATCGATAAACACATTCACTTTTTGAAAATTTTTCTTCTTATCATTCGGGATCAACTCTACTTCATGATAACTGCCTTTTGATGAAATGAGCTTATAGGAAAAATCCTTATCGTAAAAATTGGATAATAAATTCTGCGGACTCAATGTTTGTCCACCTTCTTCAACTGTGGAGATCGTGATGGTCTTATTGCCATCAAAGTTATAGATCTTCACACCATCACAGATGATCTCTGTCTTTCCTTGTTTAAGTAAATATTTCTGCCCTTTAATGGAAATATTGCCTGTTTGAGTTCCATTGTCCTTGCCTTTGCTGGTAACAGATTTAAGTGCAAAAGAAGCCGTAATTCCTTTGAAGGTCTTAAACTTAGTGCTTACCGCATCCAATACCTTTTTTGCATTGGGATCATTATTATCTGCAAATGAAAGTTCTGTAATACACAAAGCGGCAAGCAAAAGAATGTAGATCTTTTTCATATCAAAATTGTTGCTGCAAATATATGCATTCAGGTACACAGGAGCGAAGGATTCGGTGAAAGTTTGTTATAATTGGTCTAAATATTATTAAAAAATATTAACCCATTGTTTGCAGAAATTCATCTAATTCCATTTCGGTTTTGAAACGAACCTCTCTTGCTTTGCTTCCGAGATTAGGACCAACAATACCTGCAGCTTCCAATTGATCCATCAAACGTCCTGCACGGTTATACCCAAGTTTCATTCTTCTTTGAATCAGAGAAGTACTTCCTATTTGATTTTGCACGATCAACCTGGCAGCATCTTCAAACAGTGCATCACGATCATTGGCATCGAATTCTTTTCCTTCCATATCTTTTTCATCCACATATTCCGGCAACAAGAAGGCATGAGGATAGCCACGCTGATTGGCGATGAATTCACAAACTCGATCCACTTCAGGAGTATCAACAAAAGCGCATTGCAAACGAACGATCTCACCATTATAACTGATCAGCATATCCCCTTTCCCTATCAATTGTTCAGCACCACCTGCATCTAAAATGGTTCTACTGTCAATTTTAGAGGATACTTTAAACGCTACTCTTGCAGGGAAATTCGCTTTGATGGTTCCTGTAATAATATTTACGGAAGGCCGTTGTGTTGCAATGATCAAATGTATTCCAACAGCACGTGCCAATTGAGCCAAACGTGCAATTGGCATTTCCACTTCTTTACCCGCGGTCATGATCAGATCAGCAAACTCATCCACTACCAAAACAATGAATGG
>CAIMKO010000433.1 GCA_903841915.1 uncultured Chitinophagaceae bacterium
TTATCTTATCAACATCGGGCCTTTCCATATCTCCCATGAATTGTCTTGCATACGCACTAAAACTTTCCATGTATCTCCGTTGCCCTTCGTTATAAATTGTATCAAATGCCAGTGAGGATTTTCCGCTGCCGCTTACACCCGTAAAAACAACCAATTTATTTTTAGGAATAGAAATATCTATGTTCTTCAAATTATGTTCACGGGCGCCAAACACTTCAATGCGCTCCTCTTTCTGTTCGCTCACAGCTTCCTTTATCTTTTTATCTTTTGCCATAGTATTGAGGTAAAGATAAGAACAAGGATTAAGCTAAAAAGTTTAGTTTTTAACACAAAATATCTATTCAGCCGGCCCCACAGCTTTTAACGTCATAATGGCGCAGCAGAGTTCTTAAGCAACACTTTACAGAGCAAAAAATCATTGCATATTGCATTTATCCTATTAATCCAGTAGGATAACCAATATTTTTCAGTCTCGCCAAATACAATACAGCAAAGCATTTCATTGAGTTCTTAAAAAATATTTCGAAAAATATTTGGCAAATTGCCCTATTCGCCTATACATTTGCAGCAGCCTGCTTACAGTAGGCAAGTTCTTTTAACAACACTTATCAAGAAAGGCAGAGGGAATTGGCCCGATGAAGCCTTGGCAACCCACACAATCAACTCGTTTGTGTGAAGGTGCCAACTCCATCTCGTTTAAAACGAGAAGAGATAAGTCAGAGTAAAGTTTGCAAATAAGACCGATCAACCATCGTCATATCATTTCAAGCTCATCTGACTTCTCAGGTGAGCTTTTTTTTGCTCCCCTCCGAAGCCGCCTGATAATCGTTGTTGAATAAAATGTATAACAAAACCATCATCACTAAACCAACAAAGATGAGCAACGCAACTCAATTACTGCAAAGCATTCCCATTGATCCGTTAACAGGCGCGATCTCCGTTCCTATTTATCAAACATCCACATTTGTGCAGGAAGCACCGGGTGTAAATAAGGGTTACGATTATTCCAGAACCAATAATCCAACCCGGGCAACATTAGAAAGCATTGTTGCGCAATTGGAAAAAGGGGCCGTTGGCGCTGCATTTGCAAGTGGCCTAGCTGCTATTGACGCGGTTGTTAAACTATTAAAAAGCGGCGATGAGATCATTGCTGTTGATGATATTTACGGCGGTGCTTATCGTTTATTCACACAGGTCTATGAGCAATATGGTATTACAATCAAATTCGTCGATGCAAGTGATCCCATCAATATATTCAACGCCATTTCAGAAAAAACAAAACTGATCTGGATCGAAACACCTACTAATCCAACTTTAAAAATCGCAGACATTGAAGCCATTGCAAAAATTGCAAAAGCCAATGGCTGCTTACTTTGCGTGGATAACACTTTTGCTTCACCCGCCCTACAACAACCTCTTTCGCTGGGAGCTGATATTGTAGTACACAGCGCAACCAAATATCTCGGCGGACATAGTGATACCATTGCAGGTATCGTAGTTGTAAAAGATGCAACACTCGGTGCCAGAATTAAATTCTTTCAAAATGCATGTGGTGCAGTGCTGGCACCCTTGGATAGCTGGTTAACGATTCGTGGCATTGAAACATTATTCCTCCGCATCAAACAACATTGCATCAATGCACAAGCCATAGCAGAGTACTTAGAAAATCATCCATCGGTTGACAAAGTATTTTATCCGGGGCTAAAATCACATCCCAATCATGTTGTTGCAAAAAAACAGTCGAAAGGCTTTGGTGGCGTAGTCAGCTTTTCATTGAAACAGGATGAATTAAAACTCGCCGAAGAATTTGTTTCCACCACACAGGTTTTCAAACTGGCAGAAAGCTTAGGCGGTGTAAAAAGTTTGATCAGTCATCCGGCTAACATGACGCATAAATCCATCCCGGCCGAAACCAGAAGGGCAGCAGGTGTTGTGGACAGTTTAATAAGATTGAGTGTTGGCATTGAAGAAGTAGAAGACCTGATCGATGACCTTGAAAAGACTTTTAAACAACTCAATAGGCATTCATCTGTTCAAGAGCACAACAAAACTAAAGTTGAAGAGAATTCATTTTGTTAAGAAGGAAGAAAAAACTAAAGACTAAAAAAAGAAAAAATAATATGGTAACGCATAAACAATTGAACATAGGATTATTCGGCTTTGGTGTAGTGGGTGAAGGCTTATACAAAGTATTGCAGCAAACGCCATCGCTGAAAGCGCAAATAAAAAAAGTATGTATCAAACATCCCGGCAAAAAACGTAATGCCCCTGCTGATTTATTTACAACAGAAAAAAATGACCTGTTATTTGATGATAATATCAACGTGATCGTAGAAGTGATCGATGATTCGAATGCCGCTTTTGAAATTGTTTCAACCGCATTGAAGAATGGTAAAGCAGTCGTGAGTGCAAGTAAGAAAATGATCGCAGAACATTTACCCGAGATATTGCAATTACAATTGGAGACCGGCCAGTCATTTTTATGCGAAAGTGCCGCCTGTGCTTCCATTCCGGTGATCAGGAACCTGGAAGAATATTACGACAATGATCTCCTGCATTCCATCAAAGCGATCGTGAACGGCAGTACCAATTTTATTTTGACAAGGATCTTTGAAGACAAACTAAGTTTTGCCGATGCTCTTTTACTGGCACAACAATTGGGCTTTGCTGAGAGCAATCCAAAATTAGATGTGGAAGGATATGATGCTGTCAATAAATGGACCATTCTATTGAATCATGCTTACGGAATTGTGGAACATCCATCTAAAATTTTATTTACCGGTATCCAGAATATTCAATTAAGCGATGCAACCGTTGCCTCAGAAAAACATTACGATATCAAATTAGTGGCACAGGCTAAGAAATTAAAGGACGGGACCGTTGCTGCCTTTGTATTACCGCAATTTGTAAAAGCAGATGAGCCCTTATCCTTTGTTAAAAATGAATATAATGGCGTAGTGATCGAAAGCGGATTTGCAGATAAACAGTTCTTTTATGGAAAAGGTGCCGGCAGCTTCCCTACTGCTTCTGCTGTATTGAGTGATATTGCCGCCCTGCGCTATGATTACAAATACGAATACAAAAAATTATACCACCACAAACCACACCATTTAAGTGCTGATTTTTATGTAAAAGTGTACGTGAGTTTTGATGACTGGAAATTTATTCCCCGCGATAATTTCGAATGGATAGAAGAATGGCATGCAGGCGAGGATAGAAAATATTTAATCGGTGTTTTGCATGCAAAAGAATTGTTCAACAATGGCTGGTGGAAAGAAAATAATACTTCGCTTATTTTAACACCTGAGCCGATCATTGAAAATTTAGACATTATTAATTTGAAAAAGCGCAGCCTTGAATTGGCGGGAGTTATTTAATAATGCTCTTGTTTTTGGTATAAAAAAGTCCCGCAATATTGCAGGACTTTTTTTATTAGATATCTTAATCTGCCAACGGCTTATTCTTATCACGAATCGCTTTAAACTCAGATCCTGTCTTCCATTGCGGCCATTTGGTTTCATTAGCCAATTTCTTTCCTACTGAGAATAATATTTGCATATCCTGCATACCACCGTCAAAAGTCCATTTGCCATCAAACTGATCTGCTGGACGATGATAGCGATTGGCTGTATAATCGTCTTCCATTTTCTTACCGTATTCTTTTCCTTTTCCAACAACATCAATTCCGCCTGAACAATCCAAAGCAGGTACACCCACTTTTGCCAGGCTGAAATGATCTGAACGATAATAATGTCCTGCTTCAGGATGTGCTTCCGGTGCCAGGTATCTGTCTTGTGACTTTGCAACATCAGCAACATAATCTTCCAGATCATTTTGCCCTGCTCCGGTGATGATCACATCTTTTGTTTTTTCCATCGGATTAATTCCGTCCATATTGATATTCGCCACCGTCTTATTTAAAAGATAGATGGGATGTGTAGCATAATATGCTGAACCCAACAAACCTTGTTCTTCGGCAGTTACCGATAAAAAGAGTACAGTACGTTCCGGTTTTTCTTTCAGGTTTTTAAATGCTCTTGCTATTTCCAATAAAGCGGCAGATCCGCTTGCATTATCGAGGGCACCATTATATATGGAATCCCCTTTTTCATCAGGTTTCCCGATCCCCAAATGATCCCAATGTGCTGTATACAACACATATTCATCAGGTCTTTTAGATCCTGTTATTTTAGCGATCACATTATGCGATAAATTGTATTTTGCTTTTACTTTCACATTCAAGGAAAGTTTCTCGCCGAATGAAACTGCTTTAAAAGTATTTTTATTAGCACTTACGATCAATGACGTGTCTTTACCCGCAGCTGCAAATAATTTTTTAGCGCCATCAGCAGAAACCCAACCCTGCATAGCCAGATGTGGTTCCTTATTATCTTTTTTGTCTAGATATAAGTTAGAA
>CAIMKO010000434.1 GCA_903841915.1 uncultured Chitinophagaceae bacterium
AATCAAAACAATTATTGGTGGAGAAAAAAGCTTTTCAAATATAGAATCCAATCCTGCTTCAGATATTTTAGTTGCAGCCATGAGTTCTTCTCAATTGCCAACAGAATTATATGCTGTAGAAAATAATACAGTAAGGATGTTGACGCATGTGCAGGATAGTTTCATCAATCAGGTTCAATTATCAACAGTTGAAGGATTTACCTCGAAGAGTAAAGACGGAACCAAAGTTTCAGGTATTTTATATCGCCCAGCAGATGCTCCTGCCAATCAAAAATTACCGTTGATCTTGTTTATTCATGGCGGCCCTGTTGGTCAGGATGAATTTTCTTTTGACCTGAGCCGGCAAATCTTATCGTCCGCAGGGTATGCAGTTGCTGCAGTAAATTATCGCGGTAGTAACGGACGTGGATTGGATTTTACAAGAGCCATCATTGGAGATTGGGGCAATAAAGAAGTGATGGATATTATGGGTGCAACAGATTATTTAATAGAAAAAGGAATTGCCGATGCAGACAAGATCGGAATCGGCGGATGGAGCTACGGTGGTATTCTCACCAATTACTGCATTGCAACCGATACACGTTTTAAAGCTGCTGCAAGCGGTGCAGGAAGTTCATTGCAGTTCAGTATGTATGGCGTGGATCAATATGTAACACAATATGAAACTGAATTGGGTACGCCATGGAAAAATCCCGAGAAATGGATGAAGCTTTCTTATCCCTTTTTCAAAGTCGATAAAATAAAGACACCCACTTTATTCATGGCTGGAGAAAAAGACTTTAATGTGCCTTCTGTTGGTGCCGAACAAATGTATCAGGCATTAAGATCCATTGGTATTCCAACACAACTGGTCATTTATCCGGGACAGTTCCATGGTATCACCAAACCATCTTATCAGAAAGACAGATTGGACAGGTATATTCAATGGTTCGGCAAATATTTAAAATAAAACAAGATAGTCGTCAATAATGATTCGTTTTTCAACAGTGATATTGCAATTTGGCGAAATGGGCGAAAAGACCGGCTGGCATTATATTACTATCACTGCAAAGCAAGCGAAGCAACTGAAACATGACAGCAAAAAATCATTCAGAGTAAGGGGTAAGATCGATGCTTTCGAGATCAGTGGAATTGCATTGATGCCCATGGGCGATGGCAGTTTTATCATGCCATTGAATGCATCTGTCCGTAAAGGGATCAAGAAAAGAAAGGGCGCCACCATACAAGTTGAAATAGAAAAAGATGAAACGGTTTTTTCGATTTCATCCGAATTCATGCTGTGTTTGCAAGACGAACCCAAAGCATTGGCGCATTTTAATCAAATGCCAAAGTCGCATCAAAAGTATTATGATAACTGGATCAATTCTGCAAAAGCAGAAGCGACTAAAGCCAAACGAATCGCGCAAGCTGTTACGGCCTTATCCCGTAAAATGCATTATGGCGAAATGGTCCGTGCTTTAAAATAAGATAGAGATAAATTAATGGGTTGATGCAAGAATAGTAAGATTGTTTCTTTTATCCTTCTATCTTTAGCTATAACAAAGAATGCATGAAGCGAATCAGGAATTTATTATTTCTTGTTTTTACAATTTCATCTATCAATTCTTTCAGTCAATCTACTGCATTGGATGCAGGCTCGGAGATGAGTCCATCCAAGGGTAACAGCACATTGAGTATGTTCTCTGAAACCGTCTCTGCCAGATTTCCCTTGAGTAAAAAAAGAGATAATGCCTGGTCGACAGGAATCAATTATAAGAGCCTGCTCACTGAAAATAATACTTCAGTTATTAATGGTCTCTGGTTGCATTCAATCGGTGTCAGTCTCAGTTACCGCAAGAAGACGAGTGATAAAACAACGATGACGATCATGATTCAACCCTCTATCTGGAGTGATTTTAAAGAGATCAGTGGCGAAGACTTTCGATTTAGTTCATCCTTGCGTTTTATAACCAGAAAAGACAATCATTTCAGCATTGGCTGGGGCATCATATATTCCTATCAGTTCTTCGGAAATCAAATTGTTCCCATCATCGATATCAGTTACCGTAAGACTACCGGCAACTGGCGGATCGGCGGTGCATTACCTTTCAGACCGAGGATAGAATATGCTTTTAATGATAAAACTGCAGTTGGCTTCAGACTGGAAGGCAATTACTATTCTTATCGCTTATCAAAAGAACTAAACAGCCAGTATTTGTTTTATCGCCAGTGGGATGCCGGTTTATTCATCGATCAAAAACTAACGGGCAAACTTTATATCACTGCAGGAGCAGGTTATGCATTTAATAGGAGCTTGCAGATATACAATAAAGATCAAACCATTCCGCTTTCATTTTTCGGAAATAGGGTAGCAAAGAAATACACACCGTCTTACAGTAACCAATCTGATGGACTGGTGTACAAAATAGGCATACAGTTACGTTTGTTTAAAGACGAGTAATTGAATATTATAATTCCGAATATTCGGTCGGGTGCATTAATATAATATCAGACTTTGAAACAGTGTGCTGGTATTCGGGTAAGCCGGATAATCTCTTCCATTCTGCATCATCCTTGAAAGCTTTCCAATGTTCTTCTCTGTCTTTGATTGAATTAAAACAGGTCATGTACATTAAGTTGGGCATATGGCTGCCTGCTATTACTTCGGAATAAAAAACGGCATTAAAATTCAGTCTACTAAAGATCCCGATCTCACCTCCTTCATTGAACATTTCTACTTTCTTTCTATAGAGTTTTTCGGTGGCACCCTCATAACTGCGCAGTTCATAAACCCTTTCCTGCTTAACTCCGGTTAATGAAGGCTGCTTAAAATGTTTCATATTTTTAAATGCCTTTAATACAATCGTTTCTATCCTTTGATAAGGCGGATCATTATATACGGCATCAGCATATGTAGTGAGTTTCGTTTTACCTGCTGTTGTTTCATCCAATGAAATGATCTGCTCTAAAGACTGTAAAGGGATAAATATAAAAATGCGCTTATCGGCTGAAGTATCATTATCAATTGGCTTGTATACGCCAATACTATTTAATCCTGATTGATGCAATGCAGGCAAATAATCTGTTTGTAAGAATTGATCAGTAAGGGCAATCTGTTCATTCGACTTGCAGTGATAGACTTTGATCTGATAGAATTGGATATCCTTTTTTTTCTGTGCTGCAGTATTAAAGGGCCCAAAACAGGTGGCAACACTTAAAAGCAAAACAGCAAACTGACGTAAAAGCATTTGGCAGGTTTTATTTGTTGATCGGAGCTTAAAAATATGTGATTCAGCGTTACCATTCATAAAGACTTGAATAGTGATGTAAAGGGAATGATTAATTTTATGTTGTCAAATCTTTTTATGAAAAAGGTTTTTAGTTGCAGCCTGCTATTGTGTATTTCTGCCACTGTTTTTTCGCAGGTGGTTGCAACAGATAAATCAGGTAAGATCATTTCTGCGATCACACAGGACGAATCGGCAAAGACAATGAATCCTGAAGACTATGCCGATATTAACGGAACTCCCTTTTTAAGTGTTGCCTGGGGTAAGGGAATGCTGCAATTGAACAATGGAACTCGCTTGACCGATGTAGATATTCAGTTTAATTTGGTAACCAATGAATTGTATTACAAAAAGGATCAATCAACCATTGTCATTGCCAATAATGTTCTTGAATTCGTTATTTCGTTTCAGGAAAAAGGCAAAATAGAAATGCAGTATTATCGAAGCGGATATCCTTTCTTCGAGCAAAAAACAAATAAAACATTTTACCGGGTTTTAGCGAACGGAAAGAATTTTCATTTCCTTTGTTTTAACTATAAAGCCATTGAGGATACCTATACCGCTACTGTTAATCATCCCGCAAAATCGTCGTTCAATGTGGGCTTCAAATACTTTGTATATGATGTCAGGAATAACCGTTTGCGATCTATTCAAATAAATCAGGAATCTCTGGAAAAAGCATTGCCGGAAATGGAAATCGCTATTCA
>CAIMKO010000435.1 GCA_903841915.1 uncultured Chitinophagaceae bacterium
CTGCAGTTTGGGTTGGATCTCCATGCAGAAATAGGTGAAAGCATCTTCCAGACTTTTATTGGTGGTATCGCAGGTCATTTTTATTTGACGCCAGCAGGCATCTTCACTTACCACGGCTTCTGCTTCACTCATATCTTTCAGCCAGTGTTCCAGATCGGCTTTTGAATCAATTTTCCTATCCAGTAAATTTTTAAAATAGGGTTCCAATGTATCCCAGGTAGTAACGGTAAAATTCTTTGGAAAAAAAACTCTTTCGATCTTTTTTATATCTGCGCTCAAATTCATAATAATAATTTTGTGTTGCAAATGTAGCATAACCCTGCGTTGGGGAAGCCGAATAGTTCTATTTTTACACACTTTAAACAAAAGGAACGAAGTGGCGGATATCATTCAATTATTACCGGACAATATTGCAAACCAGATAGCAGCGGGAGAAGTGATCCAGCGTCCGGCAAGTGCGGTAAAAGAATTGCTGGAGAATGCAATTGATGCCGATGCGACCGAAATAAAATTAATCGTTACTGATGCAGGTAAGAATCTGATACAAGTGATCGATAATGGGAAAGGTATGAGCGAAACCGATGCACGTATGGCATTTGAGCGTCATGCCACCAGTAAGATCCGCCAGATCGAAGATCTGTTTCGTATCAAGACCATGGGTTTTCGCGGTGAGGCATTGGCCAGTATCGCGGCAGTTGCGCAAGTAGAATTAAAAACACGCAGGGCGGAAGATGAGTTGGGGACTTTTATTGAAGTGGAGAACAGCGCTGTTTTAAAACAGGAACCCTGTGCAGCTCCTATAGGTACCAGCATCAGCATGAAGAATTTATTTTTTAATGTTCCTGCAAGACGAAACTTTTTAAAAAGCAATGCTGCCGAAATGCGTCATATCATTGACGAGTTCATTCGTGTGGCGATGGCATTTCCACAAGTGTTCTTTTCGGTAACCAGTAATGGTCAGCAAATATTCCATCTCGAAGCAGGAAATTTAAAACAACGCATCATCCAGATCCTCGGCAATAATTATAATGCCAAGATGGTGAGTGTGAATGAAGAAACAGATTATCTGAATATTTATGGGTTCGTTGGTAAACCCGAAACAGCGAAAAAGACCAGAGGTGATCAGTATTTTTTTGTGAATAGCCGTTTCATCAAAAGCGCTTATCTCAATCATGCCGTGAACAGTGCATTTGATAATATGATCGCGAAAGACAGTTTTCCGAGTTATGTATTATTCATCGATCTCGATCCTTCGCAATTGGATATTAATGTACACCCCACCAAACAGGAGATAAAATTTGAGGATGAAAAGATCGTATATGCATTTGTGCAGGCGGCGGTAAAGCATGCACTGGCACAATTCAGTATTGCACCATCACTGGATTTTACTTTGAATGCAGAGATACAAGGGCTGGATGCAGTAAGCAAACCTTTTACTTCAGAAAATAAAGAAGCGGCATCGGCATCCAATTTGTTTAAAACATTCACGCAAAAAAATCAGGCGCATAAAATTGACGCTGATGATAAAACCGAATTGAAACATTGGAGAAGCTTTTTTGAAAAGTCGGAAAGTCCGTTGTCCGAAAGTCCGATTGAAAGCAATGCTTTTTCGTCAAGATTAGAATTTGAAAAACGAAGTGTCAATTCAACATTTAACCTTCAGCATTCAACATTTCTGCAACTACATAACACCTATATCATCGCCTCTACCCATAGCGGATTTGTTTTATTGCACCAGCAATTGGCACATGAAAGGATCTTATATGAACGATACAGTATGGCGGCACATGGCAAACAGATGGCCACACAAAAAAGTTTATTCCC
>CAIMKO010000436.1 GCA_903841915.1 uncultured Chitinophagaceae bacterium
ATTTTCAAAAGTGATCAGCAGAAAGAATATCAGTTTATTCACCAAAGTATCCAGGAACTATTATTTATGTACGCCTTTTGTTGCGTCATGCATGGATACTGTTTGCGAAAGCAGGATGGCCATTAAAATGGCTGATGCAGGTGCAGTAGGTTGCATCCACCGTTTTCTTTCCATTGAAGATGAATGCAGAGAAGTGAAAGCTGTAGTGGATCATATTCAGAAAAATGAATTGCAAAAAAAATGGTTGACACTGAGTGCTGACTGGAAAGAAAATTATGCGATACCCGTAATGGCAGCCGTTGGTGTGAATGACGATTTTATTGAAAGAGCAGTTGCACTGGTGACTGCAGGTGCCAATATTATTTTGATCGATGTGGCACACGGTCATCATGAACTGGTGAAACTGGCCATTGCAAAACTAAGATCCGTTCTAGCAAAACACGTTGATATCATTGCAGGGAATATAGCCAGCGCTGAAGCCGCGAAAGATCTGGAAGCGTGGGGTGCAGACGGTTTACGTGTAGGAGTAGGTGGCGGTTCTTTATGTACCACCAGATTAAAAACAGGATTTGGTGTTCCCAATGTTACATGCCTGGAAGAGATCAATGCAGTAACAACATTACCCGTGATGGCAGATGGCGGTATCAGGACCAGTGGCGATATTGCCAAAGCATTGGCATTGGGTTCTCAGTCTGTGATGCTGGGATCGTTGATCGCAGGAACAAAAGAATCACCGGGTCAGATCATAGAAAAAAATAATGGATTGTTTAAACGGTATCGTGGGGCTGCTTCATTAGAAACAAAAACAGTACATGGAAAAGAACAAAGAAATGTGGAGGGAGAATCAACCGTTATTCCATTTAAAGGCGGTGTAAAGTTTGTGTTGCAGGGATTGCAGGATGGGATTCGGTCGGCTTTGTCCTATGGCGGTGCAGAAAATTTAAAAGAATTCAAACCCGATTATCTCATTGTAACGAATGCAGGATTAACAGAAGCGAAACCTCATTTGCTGTAGAGAGAACTGTAATTAATTACTTTCAATTAAGCGATATGATGTCGTGCTGAGGCTCTCGAAGCATGATTTCAAGAATGGGTTTTCGTTCATCACCCTTCGAGAGCCAGGGTGACATTAATTTTCTAAACACACAATAATAATCATTCACAGACTCATTCAATATATTTGCAGCATTGGTCCCGTAGTACAATGGATAGTATAAGAGTTTCCGAAGCTCCAGATTCAGGTTCGATTCCTGACGGGACCGCGATCAATGAATATAAGTTCGTGAAAAGTTGAGAGAAGAAATAGAACACTGACCAGCCTACCGGCAGGCAGGTGATGCGGATTGAACGGATAATAACGGATTTGATATGATGCTATGCTTGCAGGAAGAACTAAATGAAGATCAGTGATCATCTGTTTCATCAGTGTTATCCGTGTTCTATTTTTAAATTTTTATCCGAAATGTAGGTCAATATTCTTTATTGCCACCTTAGCTCAGTTGGTAGAGCAACGCTTTCGTAAAGCGTGGGTCGCAGGTTCAAGTCCCGTAGGTGGCTCTATTGTTTTTTTAGTTCTTCGAATATTTTTTCTACATCTTCTTTTTTGCATAAAGCTGTGCCGGCATTCATCGTGGCTGCTGTTCCGCAGGCAATGCCATAGGCCAATACAGCTTTCAAGCTCATCTGTTTCGATAAACCGAATACCATTCCTGCTACCATACTATCACCCGCTCCTACCGTGCTTTTTACCTGGATGTCAGGTGGAATGATGTGAAAGTTTTCATCCGCAGTAACTAATAAGCCTCCGTTCTTTCCCATTGAAACAACCATCAGTTCACAACCCTTCCTTTTGATGATGGATTTGGCTGCAAAGACAGCTTCATCCAGTTTTAATTCTTCTTTCCCATATAAAGAACTCAGTTCATTTAAATTGGGTTTGATCATGAACACGCCTTCCTGCACTGCTGCCTGTAAAGCTTCACCCGAAGTATCCACAATTAATTTGGCGTTGGTCTTTTTAACGATGGCAGATACTCTTGCAAAGAAATCAAGCGGAACACCATCGGGTAAACTGCCACTGGCAACAACATATTCGTAGCCGGATTGCTTTTCTAATTTCCGAAGAAATGCTTTCCAGTCATTCTCCTTTACAGCATGACTCACCATTCCAAAACGATATTGTAATCCCGTAGATCTTTCTACAACAATGATATTGGTCCTGATATTCGTTTTTACGGGTACCACCAATGACTGTATCTTTTCTTCCGTGAGCATTTTCTTAAAAAAATGGGCATTGAATCCACCGCCGAAATACATGGCCAGACTATCGCAACCTAGATGTGCCAATGCTCTCGATACATTGATACCACCGCCGCCGGGTTCATACGTTGGCGATATACAAGCCAGTTTTTTTTCAGGGGCTATCTTTTCGGTAGAAGTTGTTTTATCGATCGCGGGATTTAATGTAATCGTAATGATCTTGCTCATCCTTAGGTTTTAGCATTAAAATTACGAAAGCATTTCTTCTAATGCTGCAGAAAGAAAAGGGGCTGTTGGAAGGCTGTTGATGATCTGCAGATCGATAAGCAGATCGGTCTCATTATCTAAAAAGCGAAGAATGTTTGTGGGTTTGACTTTGGAAAAAATATTGGAAAATATTTTATCGCCACTCAGTCTTTTATTGATCAGTACATTCAACAGGATACTATCATAGAAATAAAATTTCTTCTGCGACATTGATGTTTTAGTAAAAGGATGATTTGCTCGCAGCAGGGACTGCACAATATTTTTTGTTCTCTTTTGTATGAATTGAAAAGCATATCCGCTGCTGCCTTTAGCGGCACCACCTGCAATACCGATGTTTACAATATTTCCATCATGCTTTTTAAATCGATGATTCG
>CAIMKO010000437.1 GCA_903841915.1 uncultured Chitinophagaceae bacterium
AGTCAATGGGTTTTGTAGAAACAGCCTACCAATTTCCTTCTGAAACCCTGAATGAAGCTATTGTTCGAAAATATACAGAGCAAAGAAATTTTCCTGCTATGAACGGAACATCAAAATTGGGAGTTCATCTTCGTTTTGGAACAATAAGCATCCGTACGCTTGCTAAGCAAGCACAAGGGTTAAACGAAACTTTTCTAAATGAATTGATATGGCGTGATTTTTATCATATGATTCTGTGGAATTTCCCACAGGTAAGAATGGGCAATGCTTTCAAAAAAGAATACGACTTGATCGAATGGCGGAAAGATGAAAAACAGTTTCAGCAATGGTGTGATGGTAATACAGGATATCCCATTGTTGATGCAGGTATGCGAGAATTAAACGAAACAGGTTTTATGCATAATCGTGTAAGAATGATCGTAGCTTCTTTTCTCAGCAAACATTTATTGATAGACTGGCGATGGGGCGAAAATTATTTTGCAAAAAAGTTAGTGGATTACGATTTTGCTGCTAACAATGGTGGCTGGCAATGGGCATCAGGAAGCGGTTGTGATGCTGCACCTTATTTCAGAATATTTAATCCAACATTACAGACCGAAAAATTTGATAAGGACCTAACATATATAAAAAAATGGGTTCCCGAACTGAATTCTTTTGATTATCCAAAACCAATAGTGGTGCATGAAGAAGCTCGTAAGCGGTGTTTGGAAGCTTATAGCAAAGTGTTGAAAAAATAAATTAATCCTGTTTGTTGTATGCTATAAAATTGTACAGACTTAATGCATAATCACTGTTGTTGTTCAACGATTTAATACGTATCGTGTGCTTCGAATTTGTAAGATCATAGCTCCATGTAATTTCATTTCTGCGAGTAGTAAAATCAGTAGGCAGTTTGGCAGTTTCAAAAAGTTTGTCGTCTATGTATATTGCAACATAAAGCGAGGTGTCTTTTGCTGTCGCATTTATTTTCTTCGCTGCACCATTTAACGCAAAGCCAACGCCGGTAAAACTGAAAGAAATATCTTTCGCATTTGCTGTATAAAAATTTTCTTTTAGAACTGGATAAATCCCTTTGAAACTTTGTTCGAAAGCCACAGCTGCTGGTTGTTGAACTTGAATGATAATATTCTTATCAGAAACTTTACCGCCATTTTGTTGTATCACCGCTAATGCATGTTTATATCCGATTGTATATACTTTGTTAAGCGACATGTTTGTGTATTTAAAATTAATGTCTTCTGCTTCAGTAAGACCTTGTTTCCAATAAGCGGGGATGTGGCTGTAGCCTAAAACTGTTCCTAAAATCCCGCCTGCAGTAGAAGGATTACAATCTGCATCCTGGCCTGCTCTTGTGGCAACATCTAATGTTTTAGTATAATCTCCGTTCCCATACAATAAACCCATGATCACATATGCAGCATTTATTTTTGCATCAATATTAAATGCATCAAACACACCTTCAGGGCAACCAATTTCTGAGCTCCATTTTTTTTGAATTTCAAACCATGTTTGATGCCAATCCGAAGGATATTGATCATGCCATTTAATAACATCACTCATGCACTTATAAAAAGTACTTTGTGAAGGGATCGTTTTTAATGCTTCTGTAACAATAAAATGAATGTCGGAAGAAGTAAATGCAAGAGTATACATCGCTCCTACATACACACCACCATACCATCCATCACCATAATTCATGATATGCCCGATCTTATTACTGATTGCCGAGGCGGTGTTTGGCATACCCGGACTCATCAAGCCTGCAAAATCACTTTCAATCTGATAGTCGATATCATCAGCATGAGGATTGTTTTTCCAATATCCCGAAAGCGGTGCTTTTATACCGTTCAAAATATTATAACGCGCTGATTGATTTGCGTGCCATAACATATAATCAGCATGAGCAAATGCATAAGCAAAAGAATCAACGGGAGCCTGTAATCCAAGCCGTTCAAAAACATCAACAAAAGTGAGATCCATATAAAGATCATCGTATAAACCGGGATTTTCGAGCATTTCTTTTTTTAAATAGCCATTGTACCATGTTAACGGCTGGCCATCTTGTATAAACGATCCTTTATATTGAAATTCGTATGGGCCTCCAAATGTTACTGCTATTGTTTGACCTGCCCACCCACCTTTTATTTTGTCTTTTAATTGTTCAGGAGTAAATACAATACTTTTTTGTGCAATACAATGCAATGCAATAAAAATACTGAAAGTAAGCAAGCGGGCTTTTTTCATACAGCAACTATTTACTTTAAAATTAATTTAAGTAAGCGAATTGAAAATATTATTTTTTTCAACAAGGATTTCCGGATGTTGTTGTTGATACACTTCCAATAATTTCAACACAGCTTTTTTGCCACCATCTTCTAGTGTAATTGAATAATTATTCACGTACAAATTTATGTGTTGACGCATTACCGCTTCACTCATTTCCTGTGCATGTTGTTTTACATAATCAGCTAATTGCTCATGATGATGTTGATAAGCGTACTCAACACTTTTTCTGATTAATACATCAACTTGTTGAATTATTTTTTTATCAAAACCTCTTTTTGCAATAATGCCCCCCAACGGAATAGGGACTTTTAATTGTTGTTCCCAATATTCTCCCAGATCAACAATTTTGTGCAAACCTTTTAAATGATAAGTAAATCTGTTTTCATGAATAATTACACCTGCATTTACTTCTTCATGCAAAACTGCATCTTCAATTTCATGGAACACTTTAAACACTTTTTTCTTTGCATTGGGGTATGCTAAAGAAAATAACAAATGCGCCGTTGTGTTTTCTCCGGGTATTGCAATTGTTTGTTCGGCAATATTCGTACTGATAACTTCATACTTCGTAATTAGTAACGGCCCAACACCCTTACCTAAAGCCCCACCACTATTTAAAACAATATATTCATTCAATACCAATGGTAATACCCCATAACTTATTTTAGAAAAATCAAGTTTGCCCTGCAATGCCCATTCATTAAGGGTTTGCACATCTTCCAGTTGCGTGTTAAAATGTAAACCCTCGGTATCAATTTTATGATTGACGAGCGCATCGAAAATGAAAGTATCGTTTGGGCAAGGAGAAAATCCTAATGTTAAATTCAAATTTATTGGTTTAGTTGTTTATTAGTGTATTCTAGAATAATGAACTGAACGTAGAAGTGAGTGACAGAACGAAGCTCAATTCTTATTCTTCACTTGGCTACATTGTTTTATTTAATTTGTCAATATACTTTAAAATTGTTTTGTTGAGATTGACGATCGATTCTTTTAATTTCCAGTTATCCTTATTTCTGTCACCAATATAATTTGAAATGCTTCTTATTTGAATGAAAGGGACTTCCATTTCCCTGCACACATAATGCACTGCCGCTCCTTCCATACTTTCAATTGCGGGATGATATTTTTTAATGATCTGCTGAATGCGATCATTGTTTGTTGAGATCTCATTCACGGTTACTGCATCCACTTCAGACAGGCCTAATAGATTATATTTTTTAAGGAATGGATTGGGTAATTTCCCTTGTTTAAAAGGGGCCCCATTTTTTTGTTCCAGGTTCAGGTCAAAAATGTCTTTCCAGCAACCATTTTCTTCAACACCCATATCACCTAGGCTTTCTTCCATAACACAAATAACTTTCCCCAATTTCAACTGGTGATCAAATGTTCCGGCAATGCCAACCTGGATAATTAGATCGGGTTGATAGGCCATAACCAATCTTGTTAAAGAAACCGCTGTTGCAAGCATGCCAACCCCGCTTTCATGAAATATTACATTCAGATGCTGCCCTTCTTTCGTGTACATCGGTTTGATGTTGAGAGATGCTGGCATCCATTCGGCTTTGGTGGCGGCTGTAATGACGATTTTCATGGGGATAAAGGTAAGTCATTGTAACTTTTCTCCTCAACCATTACCTTTGCGCAAAATCGAATTGAAGCGATGGTGTATTTAACAAGAGTAGAGCATTTTAATGCGGCCCACAAGTTGTACAATCCTAACTGGAGCAAAGAAAAGAATGAGGAAGTATTTGAGGGCTGCGCCAATGAAAACTGGCATGGTCATAATTTTGATCTCTATGTGACAGTAAAAGGCGAAGTGAATCCGGAAACCGGATTTGTAATGAATCTGAAAGATCTGAGCAAACTGGTGAAAGAGCATATTATTCAAAAGCTCGATCATAAAAATCTGAACCTGGATGTTGATTTTATGAGCGGGAAGATGGCGAGTGCCGAAGTATTGATCGTAGAAATATGGAATCATTTAGCTCCCTATTTACCGGAAGGCGTACAAATGCATTCTTTGAAATTATACGAAACGCATAAATCCTTCGTGGAGTATTTTGGATGATAGAACACGGATGGCACAGATAAAACGGATTTGCCGAGATTTCTTTTACAATGAATATAAAACAAAAAAGATTGATTCATTTTTGAATCAATCTTTTTTTATGTTTTCAACTCCCCTTTAGGGGTTAGGGGTTTAATGATGGTGATGATGCAATTTACTTGCAAAATCTTCCGCACTGATGGCTTCTTCTTTGGCACTTACCAATGTTTCAACTGCTGCAAACATTTTCTCTGTGCTAATGCGGTGATAGCTGTCTTCCACAAACTTCCTATCCTGCATCATTCTGTTGGCATAATCGTCTACCCATTGCTGATTATCGCCCATTGCGCCTAATTGTCCTCCCATGTATTGGAATAATTGTGCTTTTGCAAAGTCGCGAATATCATCAGGCAATACTTCAATTTTATTGTCAGCAATTAATTTGCCGCTAACTAAGGTCCATTTTAATTGATCTGCAAAATTTGGATACTCAGTTTCAGCTTCTTCTGCTGTTTTTGGTTTTTCGCCACCAGTCTGTAACCAGCGTTTCAGAAATGTTGCTGGCAATTCAATTTTTGTATGATCCAATAAATGATGATAGATCTGATCGTGAATCTGGTTGCGGCTTTGCGCTGCATAATAACCTTCAATTTCTTCTTTTACTGCTGCACGGAATTCATCAACTGTTTTAATTTCTTTATTCGGATAAACACTCAGGAAGAATTCTTCATTCAATTCTGATTTCTCAACAAAACCAACTTTGGTAATAGTAAGTTTGAAATATTTTTCAGCGGCACTTGCATCTTCTTTGATTAATCCCAGATCAGTTAAAATAAAATCCAACTCTTTTTCTTCAAAAGCTGATTTCAATTGCAACACAACCGTATCATCTTTTTTCTTACCGAGGAAATTCTTTCTGAAACCTTCAGCAAAATATTTCACCAATAAAGAGTTGTCTTTTGCTATGCCTCCTTCAACCACATTGCCGTCTTTATCGCTCTCAGAAAAAGTCACATTTAACACGTTGTCATCCCCGCTAACTTCTTCAGGTTCGGTCATTTTGCCGTTTCTAACCTGTAAACGTTCAATTTCTTCATCCAGCATTTTATCGGTAATAGTTATTTTATAACTTGTAACCTTGATGCTTGCTGGATCAATTACAACTTCCGGCTTCAATCCAATCTCAAAATCAAAAACATAGTCTTTTGGTTCATTGAAATTAATATCTCTGGCACTGCTGTCCAATGGCAATGGCTGGGCGAAGATTTCGAGTTTTTCGTTGTTCAGATAATCATTCAGAGATTTCTCAACATTCTTCAATACTTCATCCGTAAACACACTCTGACCGTGCATTTTTCTTACCAGACCTACCGGCACTAATCCCTTGCGGAAACCGGGAATATTCGCTGTTTTTGCATATTTCTTCAGACTTTGTTCAAATCCACTATAATAATCCTCTTTTGAAATGGTTACTGATAACTTGTCGTTCAATAAACCAATGTTCTCTCTTGTAACTGTTGCCATATTTGAAGTTGAAATGTTGATCAGCAAATCGTTGAGAAGTAAAACGGGCAATGCCGGTAAACCAATCAACTAATCAGCTAGTCAACGATAAAAAATGTGCGGATGGAGGGGGTCGAACCCACATGCCTTGCGGCGCTAGATCCTAAGTCTAGTGCGTCTGCCAATTTCGCCACATCCGCAAATAGGGCTGCAAAAGTAGGGGATTTACTGCAATGGGAAAAGAGTTGATTTTAGGGGGCCGGAACTAGTATTTCATGCTGACTTTGCTTAAGTCACTTCCGGATAGAGAATTTTTGCCACATTGTGTTGGATGGCGGACCAATTGTATCATTGAATAGAACTTCTTGGTTTACTCTTTCAGCATTTTCTTCCGCTTTGCATACAAATAATAGCTTTCTACCTTGGTTCTTGCCCAGGGCGTTTTGCGTAAGAATTTTAAACTCGATTGAATGGAGGGATTACTGGTAAAACAATTGATGTTTACTTGTTGTCCTAATTCTTCCCAGCCAATAGAATTCACCAAGTCAGTTACAATTTTTTCGAGTGTTAGCCCATGTAAAGGATTGTTTTTTTGAGAATCATCTTCCATTTTAATTTTATTAATTGTAATAAATGCCTTCGAGAACCTCTCCGAAGGAGTCCTTTTGGACAGGCTGACAGCTTTCTGTCATGTTGAGGTTCTCGAAACATAGACAGAATGCGAATTATAAAACAGCAAAATCATTCTTCTACATAAATTCTTTTTACTCTTTGGCTCACACCGGTCATCACTTCATAAGCGATCGTATCACACCATTCGGCAATTTTTTGAATCGGTAAATGTTTGCCGAATATTTCTACCACATCGCCTTCTTTCACGTTTCCTATCTCAGTCACATCGATCATTAGCATATCCATGCAAACATTTCCTACAACGCTTGCTAATTGACCGTTCACATAAATACGTCCAATACCGTTACCCAGCCTTCTGCTGAAACCATCGGCATACCCAATTCTTATCACTGCAATCAAACTATCGCGCTCCACTTTCCCTTTGCGGTTGTAACCAATACTTTCACCTGTTTTCACTTTTCTGATCTGTGATACAGTAGATCTTAAAGTGGCAACGGGCTCTAATTTTAGGATATGTTCATCCGCACTATCAATACCGTACAATCCAATACCCAGTCTAACCATATCGAATTGCAAATAAGGATGGCGAAAGATACCCGCTGAGTTGGCTATATGTTTGATAAATGGATAACCGATATTTTTCTCGATGATGCTGCATGATCCCTGAAACAGATCTGATTGCTGTTTTGTAAAACCATCATGTTCCGCATTTTCACTTGACACTAAATGGCTGAATACGGATTTAACAACCATTGTGTGTTGTTCTTTCAGATAAACACTTAATTCATTCACCTCAGCAGCATCAAAACCCAAACGGTTCATACCTGTGTTCAGCTTAATATGTACAGGAAATCCTTTTAAGGCCTGTTGTTGCAGATATTGGTGAAAGGAATGAAAAATAGGTAGCGAATAAATTTCAGGTTCCAGATCATATTCTACCAAACTGTCAAAACCTGCTTCATCAGCATTCATGACCATAATGGGCAAACTGATCCCTGCTTTGCGTAATTCAACACCTTCATCTGCATAAGCCACCGCGAGATAATCCACTTTACAAAACTGTAAAACCCTTGCTACTTCTGCAGTACCGCTGCCATAGCTATATGCTTTTACCATTGCCATTACTTTGGTGCTGGACAATAAGTGCTTTTGGTATTCTTTCAGGTTATGAGCAATGGCCGATAAATTTATTTCCAAGACCGTTTGGTGCACTTTCTGTTCCAGCCATTTACTGATGCGTTCGAATGCAAACACCCTGGCACCCTTCAATAAAATAAATTCATCTCTGAATTGATGCAAGTTTGAATGCTCCAAAAAATGTTCTGTGGAAGAAAAGAAACTTGTTTCCGGTATTTTTATAAATGCAAGATGCTGTTTACTGATATTTTCTCCGATGCCAATTAACTTATGAATCCCTCTTTCCTGTAACTGAATGGCAACTTGTTTGTACAATTCATCATCCCTCAGGCCAGACTGTAAAATATCTGAAAGGATAACTGTTTTTGCATGGCTGCCTGATTGTTGTTTTAAATAATCCAACGCAATATTTAGTGACGAGATATCATTACTGTAACTGTCGTTCAGAATAGAACAATTATTAGTTCCTTTCTTCAATTGCATACGCATGTTTACTGGAAGTAGCTGCATCAAACGTTTGTTGATGATCTCATGCGAATAGCCTAATGCTAATAAAACACAGTAGCAAGTGATCGCATTATCAATCGATGCTGCATCAACAAAAGGAACTACGATAGAATAGGGCTGATCTTTATATGTTACGCTGATAGAAGTATTCGACGTTGTTCTTATTTCTTCCTTGATGAAAACAGATGCAGTAATGTCTTTTCTGCTCCACGAAAATAATAGGGCATTTGGAAGTTGAGAATCATTTTGTAATACATCTTTTGGAAAGATCAATTGTTTGCAGTGCTGAAATAGTTTTAATTTCTCTTCTATTTTTTCTGATTCATTTGTAAAGCCTTCATTGTGTGCTTCGCCGATATTGGTTAATACGGCAATGGTTGGCTTAATAATTTGCGCTAATGATCCCATTTCATTCACTGTAGAAATACCAGCTTCAAAAATGCCCAATGTATTTTGTTGATCGATCTGCCAAACACTTAAAGGAACACCGACTTGTGAATTGTAACTGCGAGGACTGCGAACAATATTGTGATCCTCCTGCAATAACTGATACAGCCATTCTTTTACAATGGTTTTTCCATTACTCCCGGTGATGCCGATAACCGGAATGGAAAATTGCTTGCGATGAAATGCCGCTAATCCTTGCAGGGCCTGCAATACATCATCCACAAATAAAAAATTGGCTTCCTTGAAAGAGGAGGAGTCGAATCCATTTTTTACTATAAAATTCCGAATGCCTCTTTCATACACTTCTGGAATAAATTGATGCCCGTCTCTTCTGGGTCCATGCAAAGCGAAAAATGAGGAAGCGGAAGGGAAAATGATCTTCCTGCTATCAATGAGTAAATATTCTACCTCAAGGTCTGCAATGATCTTTGCATCAGCATGAATGATGGAAGCAATATGTTTGATAGAATAATGCAATCAACAAACTATTTTTTATTTTTCCTTCCGTCAAAAATGGAATATAATACTGAACCGCCAATACAGATAATAATGGCAAGTAACGAATAGATAACCTGCTCGTTTTTAGTAGTGAATTGATCGATCAATTTTTCAGCAAGCATTTTTAATCCGATCACAACTAATACAATGGCAATACCGTGTTGCAGATATTTGAATTTGTTTACAGCGCCTCTCAATAGAAAGAATAAGCTCCTTAATCCCAATACGGCAAAAATATTGGAAGTATAGATCACAAGCCTGTCTTGCGAAATACCCATCACCGCAGGGATGCTGTCGAGCGCAAAAACGAGATCGACAGAAGCCAGTATCACCACTACTACAAATAAAATACTGTATTGAGGTTTCTTGTTTACATATATGATAAATCTCCCATTGCCATCTGTTGGATTGAGCGGAAGGATCTTATTCAAAAATTGATAGACCCTATTCTGATGGGGATCAAACTCTTTTTCTTCGTCCTGCTTAAACATTTTTATTCCGGTGTACAATAAGAATGCACCGAAAATGTATAAGATCCAGTGAAACTCTTCAACCAAAGCAACACCAAGTGTAATAAAGGCGATCCTGAAAACG
>CAIMKO010000438.1 GCA_903841915.1 uncultured Chitinophagaceae bacterium
ATTTTGATGATGAATGCTGATCGATTTTCCCATCGTATCCACTTCTATCTCTCCGGCGGTAATGATCGCCTGACCTTGAAATTTATTTCTTCTGATGATGGCCGCAACCCGTACGCTTAATTCGGATAAGTGAAACGGTTTGGTCAGGTAATCATCGGCACCCAATTCAATACCATTGATCTTATCTTCCAGGGAATCTTTTGCAGAAATAATAATCACCCCCTCTGTTTTATTATTCTCTTTCAGGTATTTTAATATTTGGAGTCCCGAACCACCCGGCAGCATGATGTCGAGTACGATACAATCGTAATCGTATACTTCTATTTTTTCTACAGCATCTTTAAAATTTAGAACAGACTCGCACAGATAGCCACTTGCAGAGAGGAATTCTACCATACTTTGATTCAACGAAATTTCATCTTCTATGATCAGTAGTTTCAAAACAAGAGATTTGTATACAAATTACCGTATAAATTCTGTAGCAAATCTGAAATATAAGGATCGCTTATAGAAACAAAAAAGCCGCTGTTGAAACAGTGGCTTAAACCAAAACAAACTGTATGAAAAATCCTGAATCCTGTTATGTTATATATTTTTATTCTCTTTGAGAAATGATCATTAATTTTTTGAAAATGGCTCCTGCTCATACATCTTCACTTCCTCGCTATTGAGCATCCAGTAAATGACATAATCGTCATCCGATGGGAGCTGGAAGTGTTCTAAACAGATCTTGATCTTTTCGGCTTCGAATTCTTTTGTGATTTGATTATTTTGATATTCAACCATTCTGTAAACATATCTTCCGTTTCTTTCCACGTGGAAGAGTTTTATGGCAAATGACAGATTATTATTTTCGCTTTTCATGATAGGCTGATTAGAAAGATGAAAAATTAAGCGGCGATAGCCGATACAATCATTATTGTTACAAAAAAGATGGATAATGAGTTGGCGATCGTTTGGTCAAGTTTAATTTGTGTTTTCATGATTTTGTATTTTTCGGTACTACAAGTAGGTTGTTCTATTTTAAGCAGCAATAGCTGATATGATCATTATTGTTACAAAAAAGATGGATAATGAGTTGGCGATCGTTTGGTCGAGTTTGATTTGCGTTTTCATGATTCGTGTTTTTTGATTTGCTTATTTGATAGCATAGTATTCAAATCTGTGCCAAAACATTAAGTCATTAATAATCAATCATTTAGGTATTTTCTATTCGATATTTTCTTCCAAAATAGACAACTGATTTCCGTTTTTTGGAATCGAAATGGCTATTTTGCCCTTTTATCACTGGATTTGTTTTATTGACTAGTTTAGAGTTCTAATTATGAGCAATCTATCTTCCTTTGATCCAGAAGAGTGGGTCAAGAAATATTCCAACGCATTATATGCATACACAGTTGTGCGTGTGAACGATTCGGGGTTGGCAGAGGACCTTGTCCAAGAAACCTTTTTAAGTGCCTGGAAAAGCCGTGCTTCTTATAAAGGGGTAGCATCTGAAAAGAACTGGCTATTTACAATCTGCAAGAATAAGATCATTGACCATTATAGAAAAAAGGCAAATAATATTGTTCGTGTTGCCGAAGCCGATAATACTGAACAATACTTCAACGAAGAAGAACATTGGACGAAAGAAGGGGGGCCAAAGG
>CAIMKO010000439.1 GCA_903841915.1 uncultured Chitinophagaceae bacterium
AAACCTGTACGGCTTCCTCATATAATATCTTCTCGTTTAGAACACCTGTTGATTTGCCATATGTAGGATAATCGGGCATCCATATTTCATAACCCTTTTTTGTGAAAACTTCTGCATACTGTGCATAATGATTGATATTTTCTTTATTGCCGTGAAAGTATAAAACGATGCCTTTGGTTACAGAATCGGTTGAAGGAAATTGGATGATATTGAAATTGGTTTGTTCATCATAACGGATAAGCTTTTCTGTGAATGTTGACCTGAAATGATATTGATAATTTTCGGGCAATGCTTTGGGAAGAAATAAGATCTTTTCGTACAGGTAATAAAAAGCTATGCCGATACTGCAATACAACAATATGAAGACCTTTACCCAACGGAACAATATTTTTTTATTCATGTATGTATTTGAACAGACTAAGTTTTAAGGATATCCCTGATAAAATTATGATACTCATGGAAAGAGGGAAGATTATTATGTCCGCCGCCATGAATGCGTATCAATGTAATTTTATTAGGACTGAGTTTTTGCAGTTTTTCGCTTTGTTTGATTGGTATCAGCCAGTCTTTGGTGCCATGCAGGATATAGGTATGGCAATTCACTTTTCGTATCCATTGATCGGTCCTTAATTTAAATCGTAATGTGAGGCGATGCGGCAAAAAAGGGGTGAATCTTTTGGCCACTTGTATAAAACTGTAATAAGGAGAATCGAGGATCAGATAACGTGGTCTGTTATCAGCAGCGATCTTGGCAGCAAACCCGCTACCCATACTTCTTCCGTAAACGAGTATATGGTGTTCGTCATATTTCTCTTTTAAACGTTCATATACGAACTGCATGTCTTTCAGCATGTCTTTTTCATTTCGCTTACCGGTGCTTTTACCAAAACCGCGGTAATCAACAAGTACTACATCGTATTGGTAGCGGAAAAAGTCTCGTGCATATTTGGCCCAGCCCTTGATGCTGCGCGAGTTTCCATGAAAATAAAGTATCAATCCCTGTGGCTCCTTGCAATAGAAATGCAAACCGTTGATCCTAACGCCCGGTTCAACATCAAAGAACAATTCTTCAAAGGGAGCATCATACTTATATTCAAAGTCCTGTGATAGTTTTTCGGGTTTGAAGATCAGCTTTTCCTGTACCAAATAGCCCAAAACGATCACAGCGATATAGCCGATGACGATATATAATAAAGTCTCATTCAAGATGGCAAGGAATTTGTTCCAAGTTCTGTGATTTAATTGAACTATGCAATAGCAGCAAAAAAATGTTAATGATTGGCAGTAGGCATTTATTTCAGGGCCTGTATTTTTTCACAATTAATTTCAAGTAATAAAGCATTGCATAGCTTACATTTGAACAGTAAAACAGACAGCATGAAAAAGGTTATTTTTCTTTCCCTGGTACCATTTCTCTGTATTTATTTTTCTAGCACAGCTCAGCGAATTACGTATACTGAACCGGACAGAGAAGATATCAGGACCCTTAATTATGATATTGTTGGTAAGATCAACGGAAATGTGCTGATCTATAAAAACTACCGGGAGGCCAATTTCATTTCTGTGTATGATGTGGATATGAAACTGACAGAGAAAACGAGGTTGGGTTATCTGCCCGATAAATTGATCAATATTGAATTCATCAGTTATTCAGACAATTTCCTGATGTTTTATGAGTATCAGAAGAGAAGTACGGTATTTTTTATGGCGGCTAAATTAGATGGGAAGGGGAAATTGATGACCGATCCTGTACAGCTGGATTCAACGGAGATCAACTTTAATGCAACCACCAAGATCTATTCTGTCATTCACAGTGATGATAAAAAGAAGATCATGGTCTTTAAGATCAATACCAAACACGATAATCAGAATGTGCTTACGACGGTACTTACGGATCCATCGCTTGTTTTAACACACAGAACGAGAGTGAATATACCCATGCCTGAACACAATGATTTTTTAACAGAGTTTCAATTAGACAATGATGGCGATCTGGCCTGTTTAAAAGCATGGGGTACGGCGCAAAATGATAATATCTCTAAAATAACCCTGCTTAAAAAATCCGCTCTGGACGACGAAGTAAAAGCAACAGACCCCAAATTATCCGGTTTCTACCTCGATGATATAAAACTGAAGGTTGATAATTTTAATAAACATTATCTGATCACTTCCTTCTTCAGTAAACAAAAAAGAAGCAATGTGGATGGCCTATATCTTTATTTATGGGATAAGCAAAATGCGAAAGAAGTCTATAATACAACGGCCACATTTTCTGAAGAATTAAGAGCAGAAGCCCGCGGAGAGAATACGATCAAAATGGCATTCAATGACTTTTTTCTGCGACATATCATTATGGAAAGTGATGGCGGATTTGTAATTTCTTCCGAAGCGAATACTACATCCACCAGAGGTTCAACTCCCATGAACCGCTGGGATTATATGTATGGAGGCTCTTATATGATGTCGCCCGGTTATTATGCATACGGATCTCCTTATTATTATCCGGGTTCAAGATATAACAGCATGAACCAAACCCGATACTTTGCAGATAATATCGCTATTTTTTCTTTTGATCCGAAGGGAAAGATCCAGTGGAGTAATGTGATCCATAAATCGCAATATGATGATAACTCAGACAGTTTCATCGGATACGGATTGATCAATACCGGAGATCAGGTGCATTATCTGTTTAATGTGGAAGAAAAAAGGCAAATGGTATTTACTGATCAAACTATTTCGACAGAAGGTCAACTGGCCCATAATGCAACTTTAAAAAATCTTGATAAAGGATATGAATTCATGCCGCGGCATGCAAAGCAGGTAGGCAGCAGAACAATTATTGTTCCCTGTCAGTACAGAAATAATGTTTGTTTTGCAAAAGTTGAACTATAATCATCAATTATCGTGGTAACATTTTTTAGAGACAAATCAATTGTAGCCCTTATTCTCTTAGTGATCCTGTGTTTGGCAGTTCACATGCATTTCTTTGTTAGTTCACCGTTGGTGGTGATCACTGCCGATGACGGATTATTGTCTGTACTCTTGCACAGATATATTGAGCCATTACCCGGCACATTCATTTTTGTTATTTATTTTGTTTTTGTATTGGTTCAGGCGATCCGATTAAATATGGTATTGAATGAACTGAAAATGTTTCACCAGGCAGGGTTTACAACAGCCATGTCATATGTTTTGCTCACCGCTTTTCTGCCCCAATGGTGTGCATTAACACCTGCATTGATCGCCAATTCATTGGTGGTACTGATCTTTATTCAGCTCAGTAAACTCTATAATCATCCCGCCCCTAAAACACTTTTATTTAATACCGGTTTGATCGTTGGGCTGACCATTTTGAGTTATCATCCAACCGCCTTATTGATCTTAGTGGTCTTGTTTGCTTTAGCAGTAGTGAGGCCATTCAGAATCACAGAATGGTTTGTATTGATGATCGGTATCATCACACCCTATTACTTTTTAGTATCAGGCTTGTTTCTTACTAATAACATGAATGAATTGTATCATTTCATCCCGGATATTCAATTCATGCTTCCGGTGAAACAGGCAGATATCTGGCTTTTGATCGATCTCTCTGTAATGGCCCTGTTATTATTGATAGGGATTATCTACTGGGTACCTGCAACGAACAGAATGGTGATCCAGTTGAGAAAAAACTGGTCAGTGATGCTGGTAATGTTACTGA
>CAIMKO010000440.1 GCA_903841915.1 uncultured Chitinophagaceae bacterium
AGAAACCAACGTATAATGGTTCTTTATTGATAGGATCAGTGCCATTATTATTGTTGGCCAGTTTAGGCAAGAATACTTCATTGATATGTTCTTCACTATCGTAATAATCATGGCTATCACAGGTAATACCTCCCAGCACCACACGATGATATTCATTTTCCCATTTATTGATCGGCAGCATCAAAAACTTTTCTCCAATACCCCATGTATCGGGAAGTGTAGTGATAAATGAAGAATCGATCATGTACCAGCACTCACGATCATTCTGATTTTTTTGTCCCGTTACACTATAAATATGAGCCATGCTCTCTCCCACTGTAAAACTGCCGAACTCTGTATAAATATTCGGCATTGGAACTTTTGCTTTCTTGCAAGCTTTCTTGATATTACTTACGATCTCATTGATCATGAATTGATAATCATATTCAAATCCCAATGAGTGTTTGATCGGGAATCCACCGCCGATATTGATCGAATCCAATTCAGGGCATATCTTTTTTAACTGACAATAGAGATTCAGCACTTTATTCAATTCGCTCCAGTAATACACATCATCCTTAATACCTTTATTCAGAAAGATGTGTAGCATCTTTAATTGAAATTTATCCTCATATCCTTCGATCTCATCTACATAAAATTCCAAAATATCTTTTGCTCTAAATCCAAGCCTTGAAGTATAAAAAGGGAAAGTTGGTTCTTCTTCGGCAGCCACACGAATACCTAATTTAAATGGTACTTTCGCATTTCGTTTGTAGGCTTTTAGTTCATCTTTATTATCCAAGATAGGAATGACATTCTTAAATCCGGTATTGATCAATTTGGTAATTCTTGTTGTATAAGATCTTTGTTTATACCCGTTACAGATGATGAAAATATCCTTATTGATCTTTCTTCTTTCGTACAAGCGATTGATGATCTCAATATCATATGCAAAAGATGTTTCCAGATGAACATCATGCGACAGGGCTTCTTCCACTACAAAACTGAAATGCGAACTCTTAGTGCAATAACAATAAAAATACTTGCCTTCGTACTTATGCTTC
This sequence comes from uncultured Chitinophagaceae bacterium, assembly GCA_903841915.1. Lineage (GTDB taxonomy): Bacteria > Bacteroidota > Bacteroidia > Chitinophagales > Chitinophagaceae > CAIQDX01. Next base: position 1,044 of record CAIMKO010000440.1, read on the forward strand.
TTAATTGCGTCAGCAAACATCTTCTTTGCCTTTTTGATCTGCATGCCGATCTTAGGTAAGTAGGTTAGCTTCATGGGTGTGCCATGTTTGTCTATCAGGGCTTTAAGATCAAGTCCATTAAATTCTAAATAACCATCATCGTTAACTTCAAATCCTTCCTGCGGGAAGTGAAAGGTTTGATTGACAAGCGAAGTGTAGCTGTTGTTCATTTAAGAACTCAATTTAGTGGATGAGTAAAGTTTGAAATCGGGCACAAAAATAGTAGTTTGTTCAATCCATAAAATAAAAAAAGTCGGAGCAGCTTACTCCGACTTAAAATTTATGTATTTACAAGAAGAAATTTATTTTACAGAAGCCACTAAAGCTTTGAAGCTTTCGGGGTTATTCATGGCCAGATCAGCCAATACCTTTCTGTTCAACTCAATTCCTTTCGCATTTAATTTATTGATGAACTCACTGTAGGTTAATCCTTCTGCTCTAACTGCAGCGTTGATACGAACGATCCATAACTGGCGATATTCTCTTTTTTTCAGTTTACGACCAACATAAGCGTAAGTCAAACCTTTTTCAACAATATTTTTGGCAACGGTATAAACGTTTTTACGTTTACCATAATAACCTTTGGCTTGCTCAAGAACTCTCTTTCTTCTTGCTCTTGATGCAACTGCATTTTTTGAACGTGGCATAATTAATATTTTTTATTTCTTATTTGAGATGTTACCCTCAATGAAATGATGATTAGTTTTTTTCTTGATTCTTGAACCTTGTTCCTTGACTCTTGTATCTTGGTCCTTGGTTCCTAGGTATTTTTTTATTATTTCAAACGTAATAAACGCTGAACGGAATCTTTATTAGGAGCTCCAACAATACCTTTCATACGCATGTTACGTTTGCGTTTCTTAGATTTCTTGGTTAAAATGTGGCGTTTAAAAGCCTTTTGGAAGGTGATTTCTCCAGTACCGGTCACCTTGAAGCGCTTCTTTGCGCTGCTGTTTGTTTTTACTTTTGGCATAAATAATCTTGATAAGATTACACCCTGCTGGCGGTATTCACAGGAATACACTTGTTGAGCCTTGCGGGAAATGTCCGAATTTTTCGGGCTGCAAAGATAAGGGCTATGTCTTAATCTGCAAGGCCTAAGTCAAAGTTTTTTAATACCCTCAGCATCAGTGTTTTATGATTAATTTAGTATGCCCTAGTCAAATCAACCCCCTTTAGGGCAATTTTGCAGCATTTTCAACAGGGCTAACCCATAATAAAAACACCCCGCAAGAATGCAGGGTGTATCATATTATACGGATAATTTAAGCTTCTTTTTTCTTCTTGGTTGTCTTTGGTGTAAGCATCAGGAACATTCTCTTTCCTTCTAATTTCGGTAAAGCTTCAGGCTGACCAACTTCGGCCAATCTTTCTGCAAACTTCAATAACACCAATTCTCCTCTTTCCTTAAATTGAATGGCACGTCCTTTAAATTGGACATAGGCTTTTACTTTATTCCCATCCTTTAAGAAATTTTCCGCATGTTTAGCCTTAAAATCAAAGTCATGATCGTCCGTTCCTGGAGTAAAACGAATTTCTTTCACTTCGCTTTGCTTGGCATTAGCCTTCATTTCTTTTTCCTTCTTCTTTTTCTCGTACAGGAATTTTTTATAATCGATCACTTTACAAACAGGAGGGTCGGCATTAGGAGATATCTCCACTAAGTCCATTTCCTGTTGTTGTGCAATTTTTAAAGCTTCATGTGTAGGATAAATACCAACGGTAACATTTTCTCCAACTAAACGCACTTGCAAAGCACGTACTCTTTCATTGATCTTATGTTCCGGTTCTTGTTGTCTCTGAAATCTGGGGTTAAACCTTCCTCCGCCCCCGCTTCCACCTCTAAATGGTAATGCCATTAATACTTGTTTGGTTAAAAATTTATTGTTAAAAATAATGAGAATTTATCTATTCTGTTGATTTACGTTCTTTTATTTCATCTACGATCGAATTCATGAATTCCTCCAATAATTGCACACCCATATCACCCTTGCCCTGCCTGCGTACTGAAAGCTTCGCATCCTCCATCTCTTTTTCACCAAGTATGAGCATATAAGGGACACGGCTTAATTCAGCTTCACGAATCTTACGACCGATCTTTTCATTACGATCATCGATTTCTACTCGCACACCTTCTCTGCGAAGGCTTGCTTTGATCTCTTTTGCATAATCGATATACTTATCACTAAGCGGTAATATCTTCACCTGCACCGGCGCTAACCAAGTTGGGAATTTACCCGCATAATGTTCCAATAAAAATCCGATGAAACGTTCATGCGTTCCCAAAGGTGCACGATGAATGATCAATGGAATGTCGGTATCATTTTGCTGTGTAGTATATGCCAATTTGAACTTCGACTCAAGTTCGGCGATTTGGTTGAATCAAAATATATAGAGGCGAGTAAAGCATTCGGTATTAGAGTTGAACCTCGCAAGCCGGCCCCGAAGAAGTAGTGTCGAAAATCACTTTACGCAGGGAAAACCAAGGTTGCAATTTAGATTGCTGAC
>CAIMKO010000441.1 GCA_903841915.1 uncultured Chitinophagaceae bacterium
ATACCGGTAGTAAAGTTATTAATAATAATTTGCTTAGTGCCGCGTATATAGGCGTTGATTTTATTAAATTAAAACAAAATAGCAGTTATACTGCGGATATGTATTCTGCTAGTGACCTCGATTATGAATATTTGCAAAAAAGCGACGGCTCCGACGATTTAAGCAGTTATTACACGGGGTTTGTTTTTGGGGAAACTTTGACTAGATTGCTGTCTACTAACTATGCAATATACGGTAAAGTAGGCGCAGGAATGTATTGGATGCACACTACCTTGGCGGCTACGCAAGTACCGATTGACAACTTTGAAACAGCAAGCCCGTACTTAAATGAAACTTATTATGCCAATGATACTGATATTATTTCATGGTCTTTCAAAAGGCTTATTATTCCTTAATGCAGGCGTATTGGAACATGTATTCCACATGAAGCAAACATCTGACATGAGTAAATTGGGTGAAATAGGACCTTTTACTGCATTAGTAGTTGCAGTAGGATTTATGTCGTTATTATTACCGCCATTTGGTGCATTTGTTGGTAAATGGTTCAGTATCGAAACAATTGGTTCAGTTGCACCGAACTTTAAAATAATCGGGGCATTGGTATTGGTTTGTATTGCTACAGGTGGGGCAGTTCTGTCATTGCTGTATTTTAAAGTATTGGGTGCAATGATCTCACGTACCGGTGAGAGCGATAAAATAAAGTTCGAGCATATTCATCCAATATATAAAAGCACATTAATTTTTTTACTGTCCGCATTGTTGATCTGTACCATTGCCTTGCCTTGGTTACTGCCTTACTATTTTACACAGATCGCAACTGATGTAACGGGGTTAACAGCAATACCGGTTGTAATGGAGGGGACAAGTCTTTATATTGGCACAATGCATCTGCCATTGATCCCTATGTCGATTGCATTGGTATTATTGCCATTGGGAATTATTGCAGGCATGTTTGTCAGGTTTAAACATGTGGACAGGGCAAAAGAATATATGTGCGGAGAAAAAGTAGACTACAATTTTTCATCTTTCTATTTTTCAACCGATAAGGCAACACCTTATTTTGCTGGTATTGGGATTTTATTCTTCGTCTCAATATTATTAGTTGCATTTTTTATGTAGAAAATAAAACGCATTCAAATGAACAGTAGCATCATTCAAATATTACTCATTGTTTTAGCTCCGGTATTAGGTGGATTGATTTATGGTTTCGAAAGAGTTGTAAGAGCCAGAATGCAACGTCGCATTGGTCCACCATTGTTGCAACCTTTTTACGATTTCTTAAAATTGATGGATAAACGAAAAATGATGGTGCATTCCACACACGCATTTTTAGGCATTTTGCATTTTGTTTCATTGTGGTTTGCATTGGCTGTATTGATCATGGGCGGCGATTTCATTCTTATCATCTTCTTGCATTTATTATCAACTGCATTACTTATTTTGGCAGGCTTCAGTACACGTTCTATTTTTAGTCATCTTGGTGCAAACCGTTCAGCTATCAGTGTTTTAGCGTATGAGCCTGTGTTGGTGATCATCGCAATTTCGGCATACATGCTTACTGGAAGTTTTAATGTATCGGAAATATACGCAAACACGACACCTGTGATCATGAAAATGCCGCTGGCTTTTGTTGCATTGTTGGTTATTCTCCCGATCAAATTAAAAAAATCTCCTTTCGATATTTCAGAAGCACATCAGGAAGTGGTTGGCGGTGTTGAATTGGAATACAGCGGAATTTTTTATGAAGCAATTTATACGGCAAAATGGCTGGATTATATTTTCTGTTATTTACTTGTTTTTATGTTCGGAGGAAATAATTGGGGCTTAGGATTGGTTCTGGTAGCACTCACTTTCATTTATATCAATGCATTGGATAATTCAACAGCAAGAGTAAACTACAAGCAGATGCTGCGTTTTAGCTTTTGGGTGGCATTGCCAATAGCATTTTTAAACTTACTGATGACGATGTTTCATATTTTATAAAATCATTTCAAATCGTATAAAATGTCATTAAATAAATTCAGAACAAAATCACCTTGGATATTGCATTACAATGCAGGAAGTTGCAATGGTTGCGATATTGAAATATTGGCTTGCCTTGCTCCGAAATACGATATTGAAAGATTTGGAATGATCAATACAGGCAATCCTAAACAAAGTGATATTATGCTGGTTACAGGGCCTGTTACCAAACGTTCCCGTGAAAGATTAGTGGATATTTATTCGCAAATGCCGGAGCCTAAAGTAGTGATCGCTTGTGGCTCCTGTGGTTGTACCGGTGGCGTATTTCGCGGAATGTATAACTGCGAAGGTGGTATTGATCAATATATCCCTGTTGATGTGTATGTACCGGGTTGCGGTTGTCGCCCTGAACAAATCATTGCCGGTGTTGTAGAAGCTTTGGCAATATTGGAAAAGAAAACAAAAGACATGGAAGGATCTGTAAAACTACATAATGATCCAATTGAACAAGACGGGCAAACGAACAGGAGAGAAGTTGCAGCTGTAATTTGATAATATAAACAGTCAAATAAATGAATAGGATTGAAACATCATTCGAAAATTTGAAAAAAGACATTGCCGCTTTTTACAAACCGGAAGCCCATCATTTTATAACAATGAATGGTGTTGATCTAGGCAAAGATGTAATTGAATATCAATGGTTCTTTTGTGACTATGCTTTTCCATCCGATATAACCATGTTTGTAACCCAAGCCAATGTGGATGAACAAGTACCCAGTATTAAAAATATTATTGTATCTGCATGGCTTCCCGAAGCAGAATTGGTTGACCTTTTAGGCGTAAATATCGAAGACACGCAAAAAGGATTTGTATTAGAACTGGATTCTGAAACTGCACCATTAAGAAAAAAATAATTATGTCAACACAATATAATATTCCGGTAGGAGCACAGCATATATCGTTGCTGGAACCTTTGCATTTTAAGTTCACTACCGAAAATGAAAAGATCATTAAAACAGAAGCCAATGTTGGTTATGTGCATCGTGGAATTGAACAGGCCTGTTGCTC
>CAIMKO010000442.1 GCA_903841915.1 uncultured Chitinophagaceae bacterium
GCTCATTTTTTAGATACTGTAATGATAGATGGTATATTACACCGAAAAAATCGGAATAAATCTCTTCAAAAGCTGATTTCTCACCTTTCTGAAGGGAAAGGATGAGTAAGTTTAGTTTTTCTGGACCCATTTCGGGTTCAAATATAAGTAAACAGAAGGGAAAAGACAATGGCAGCAGATGATTTTAGAATCAATCTATGTCTAAAAATGAGTTATACTTTGAAAAAAATTGGAAACTAATTGCAGATTCTCATTAAAGTGGAATAGTTAATACAACCAGTGAATGTGCCGGAATCAGGACATGTCCCCTATTCACCTCCAATTGCCTGATTTGAGGAATTACCCGATCAGGAGTTTCAATATCATTATAGGAATCGGTTGAATCGCCGGAGAGAATCAGCGCATTTACGGGTCCGCTGAGATTATCAACCCCCAAATCACAATCGGCTTCCTTTTCAGGATCTTTGTTGACCAGAACCAAAGTCAGCAGGTTCTTTTCAGTATTGGAGGTAACAATAGCATCAACAGCCGGAACCGACTTCCCATTATACGTTAAAGAATCGGAAATTACTCCTGATGGGACGATATTGGGCTGCAATTTATTGGCATACAAACTAAACACATGAAAAGTAGTTCGTTTAACAATCCCCTTTGGATGAACAAACAATGTACCGCTTGCATTAACAACCGGAGAGAAGCAAGCTATTTTCACATCCTTTGCATTTCGCAAACAAGTATTTAAAAAGCAGGCGGCAAAGAGGGCATCTGCCATCGTGTAGGTTGAATTGATGTCATTTTTGTCACGCGCTGCAATATCCATTTTTTGTCGCGAATTGAACAAACCAGGATGAAGCCATCCGCGCAGGTTCCACTCGTCGAATGCAATTTTTATCCTGCCCCTGTAACCGCTCTCATCAAGAATTGCGATCGTATTTTTAATATCATTTTCTGGCAAAGTGGTTTTCATCATGCATTCGGGATATGATGCCGGATTAAAATTGTCATGATCTCCATCCCAATAATTATGGATAGAAACATAATCAAGCAGTTCACCTGCATCCCGAAGCAAAGGGAGTGTCCATTCCCGGTTCGAAAGAGCGGCGGCAAAGAGTTTGATATCGGGAGAAACGCGCCGCATCATCTTGGCAGATTCACGAACCAGCGGCCCCCATTCAGAAATAGATTTTGCACCGATTTCGTGACCTCCCCAATTCTCATTTCCGATGCTCCAATAGTTTACATTAAACGGATCTTTATTTCCGTTTGTCTGGCGCAAGCGACCGAATTTGCCAATATTCAGGTTGCAATATTCGACCCAGTCGCTCATCTCTTCCGCTGTTCCGGTTCCGGCATTGGTACAGATATAGGGTTCAGCACCGATCTTTTTGCACCACGCAACAAACTCGTCTGTTCCAAATGTATTGGGTTCCTCCACCTGCCAAGCTTTGTCATATTCAGGTGTGCGGGCTTCTCCCGTGCCATTTAGCCAATGATAAGAAGAGACAAAACATCCTCCGGGCCATCGCACTACCGGGACCTTCATTTCACGTAAGGCTGCAATAACATCCTTTCTGAATCCATTTTCATCAGCGAGTTTTGAACCGGGATCAAAAATCCCCCCATAAATCTGCCGGTGGAAGTGCTCAATAAACTGGCCGAAAATCATCCGGTCGAAGGGTTGCACTCCGGAATTAAAGTCTATTGTGAGTTTTGCATGGATCGTATCATTAGCACCGGAGATTAAAGGCGCGAAAAGGATAAAGAGAGCAAAAAGGATAAACCATATTGATTTTATCATAAAAGATTTCATTGAAC
>CAIMKO010000443.1 GCA_903841915.1 uncultured Chitinophagaceae bacterium
AGACAAAAGGTCAATGAAAAGAATTACGATTTGGTAATTGAAGATAAATGTAGCGGTGTCATCCCCTTTTTTGAAAGGGATGGTGGTATGAGAATTAAAGGTCTAATTCAAAAAGGTGGAATAACCAGTCTTTCGGTTTCCCAAATTGACCGATTGGGAAGGTCATTACATGATATAATTAATACCATCCATTTTTTTAATGAACTGAAAATACCTATTGAGTTCATTTCTCAAGGGTTAAAAACGATTGATTCGGACGGGAAACAAAACCCAATCTCCAAAATGATAATTTCAATTCTCGGAGTTATTGCGGAAATGTCAAGAACCCAAATCAAAGAAACACAGAAAGAAGGTATCCATGTTGCGAAGTTGAGGGGGAAATATCTTGGTCGTAAAGTTGGTTCAACAGAAACAACCTTAGATTTCTTATCCAAACCGGAAAATAAAAAGGCGTTGGATTATCTTAAAAAAGGGTTTAAGAACAGTGAAGTATCAAAATTGGTTGGACTTCATAAGAATACAATTACCAAGATAAAGAAGTTGGGTCTTGTGGTTTAGTTGCCTGTGGTCTACAGACCACTTTTTCACCGGTGCTGATCAAAACTTGACTGGCAGATCGGTTTAACACGTAAACTCTTGACCATCAAACTTTACCAGATTTGCTAAAGACTGAATAACTTGACTGGCAGATTGAAAAGGAAGGAGAATCCGGACTACAGGGACCCGGTGGTCTAAACATTGTCTGGCAATGGATGTTCAAAATCAATATCATTGGAAACCCAATAATCCATATACCCGTCCAAAAAAGTAATCATTAAGTACTCGATACTTTCACGATTTCCAACCACTCCAATTAGTTTGTTATCATCGAGTTCATATTCCATCAATATTTTAGAGATAATGGCTTGGGCATATACTTTCGAACTCGTTGTATTCAAATCTTTTCCTTTCCCAATTTTGTTTGACAGGTAAAATATCATTTCATTGTCGGGGTCATTCAAATTGATTTCTTCTGAACTCATTGTCTTTGGTTTTTTGTTTCGGTTATTACAGAACCCATGAGGGTCTTAATTTGTTCCTCGGTAACGATTATTGATACTCTATTAATTTTCATCTTCTTTTTAATATAAATACCGCCGGAATAATTTGAAGAATAATGGTTGAGATTGATGAATGGGACAGTTCCAAGTGGGTACTGCCAGACAAGGTTTTAGGAACCGATCACCGGAGAACTCTTGATATTGATATTACTATCAAGGATTTTATGATTTTACTGGCGGGACGAACTCAAGTTTGATTGATTTCAGATATTACGACAATATAATACTGGCAATTGCTAGTATTGGGATTAACCTCACTTCGTTCCTGCTGACAGTAAGTTCAACCTTTTCGGCTGGGCTAAAAAGTGAAAAACTAAATCCAATCGGTAGGAATTCCGACTGATTGAAATGAATAACTTCTCGTGGAAACACGATAAGTGGTAGTACCTGTGAGGGGTAATTTGATTTTGGGGTCTTGAAAATAAAATCGCTAGTCCCTGAACCTAATTTCAACTTCTCTTGGAAAAAGGAGAAGTGCCAGCAACTAATTAATGAACCTAATTCTCATAGAATTATGAGAATTAAGGTAGTCCCTGTGAGAGTAAATTAATTTTTGGATCCAAAACAATAAAGAAATCCGACAAATCGGAAACCTTTTGCCAGTAACCACGGGAGGATAATTGATTTTTGACCTGAAAAATGAAATCGCTAGTAACCACTTTTAAAAAGAAATCCGACAAATCGGATATCTTTTGCCAGTAACTCCGGGAGGTAAATTAATTTGGGGGTCATAAAAGTCCTAATCTAAAAAAGTAAGGGTAAACATCACCCCGACCTTTTGATCACTTCTCGTGGAAACACGAAAGGTTGGAAAACTGTGGGGTAATTCCACCCCCACACTTCTGGTCATTTGACCGGTGGGTTCCATTCCTGATTGCTGGTTTAGATAAAAATACAAAGATGTTATAACCACAATCTTACGTTGATGCGAATGTTAAACCTCATGCATAAATTAATAACATATGCTAATTTTACAGGAAACCAATAGATATGAAAAGAGTAATTTTCTTTTTTTTATTGATATATCTATCTAACTCCTCTTTCAGTCAAACTAAAATTACATTAGGATTAGATTATTCTTATAATTATACTCCAAATAAGTTGTCAGGTAGTTCAGGAACACCATTTTCTATGATAGGAACGACCGTTGAATTAAAAAAATCTAAATGGGTTGGATTTGAAACAGGACTTTTTTATCGGATGTATACCGACCAACTTATAACAGGACTTGACCCAGCTTATTTGTGGGTAGATATTAAACAAAAATATCTTTCAATTCCAATTTTATATAAGGTCTCAACAAAAGTTTTGAATATATCAATTGGAACTAACATTGATTATTGCTTCGGTGTCCAATCTGTTTTAAATAATACTTATTCCTATCCTAAAGGAGAAGCTCCTTTTTTTCAGTATAATAACCCATACCAAAAATTTTATTTTGGACTAATTGGTAAAATATCTAAAGACTTTAATATTAATAAACAACTTCAACTTGAACCTCAATTAAGGTATTCTCAATACTTTTCAAATAATAAAAATTATTACGGATTGGGGTTTGGTTGTAGTGTTAAGTATAAATTGTAGTTCTTTTTCTGCTCAAACTTTTTTAAATAACCCTACTGGGATCACACTGGTTGAATGTAATCTTCCAGTGGTGTAATTGTACCATTATCAGAAAATCTCACCCCAGATTTAAACTGGTTGGTTCTGGGGTATTTTCATCTTAAAGTGTAAATCAATCTATTATTATCATATAGCAGGTGTTTCCTTTGGGGCTTTTATTTTATGATATATTTTGAAGATGA
>CAIMKO010000444.1 GCA_903841915.1 uncultured Chitinophagaceae bacterium
GCACCCCCGCCATCACTTATGAATATTTATAAAGAATTGAATAAAGATATCGGGATGGCCATTCCGGCAAGCGGCAATCTGACACCATGGGCGGAACAGGGTGTTTTATTATTGAATGCCGTTCTTACCGTGCGTGCAAATGATCCTGCCAGTCATTCAAAAATTGGCTGGATGGAATTTACCAATGCTGTCATAAAAAAAATTTCAGAGGAAAAGAAAGGTGTTGTTTTTTTGTTATGGGGTAAATTCGCGCAAGAAAAGCAGGTTTTGATCGATGAAACAAAACATTATGTTCTGAAAGCTGCACACCCATCCCCCTTCAGTGCATTTAACGGTTTCTTTGGTTGCAAACATTTCAGCAAAACCAATGAACTGTTAATGAAACAGGGATTGGATCCCATTAATTGGACAATTTAAAAGAAGAAACATGAAAATATTGAAAGAAATTTTTGGTCGCATCTGGGCTTTATGGGGATTACTGAGTTTTGTCAGCACTTTCTTTATCATTTTTATTCCCTCCATGATTTGCTATTTGATCCCCGGAAAGAAAGGACAAGATATTTTTATCGCTATCTCAAGAATATGGATGACGTTCTGGTTGCATATCATCGGTTGCCCTGTTACTGTAAAAGGCAAAGAATACTTTAAAAAAGATATCGCCTACATTGTTACTTATAATCACAATGCATTATTAGATGTGCCAATATCTGCACCCTGCATTCCTGCAGGCAATAAAACCATTGCCAAATCTTCCTTTACCAAGATCCCATTATTTGGATGGTTTTACAGGAAAGGATCTGTGATCGTTGACAGAAACAGTGATGCCAGCAGGCGTCAAAGTTTTGAAGAGATGAAATCCGTACTGAAACAAGGTATACATATGTGCATCTATCCGGAAGGAACGCGTAACAGAAGTAAAGATCCTTTAAAAAAGTTTCATGCCGGTGCCTTTAAATTAGCAGTAGATACCCAAACACCGCTGATGCCTGCGGTTATCTTTAACACCCGAAAGGCAATGCCCATTCATAAAAAGTTTTATTTATGGCCGTACAAACTGAGATTGGATTTTCTTCCGCCGGTTGCGGCAACAGATATTTCGGCTGATGAATTGAAGGATAAAGTATTTAAGATCATGTGGGATCATTACGAAGCCAATCAATAATTGCTGTAGCTTCTGTTTCTGTTGATCTTCATATCCCTTAAAATGCCTGATTTAGGATTCAGTGTGATACTGAAAGAACGGTACATACCGATCGGTGTAACATTTATTGCTAATTGCCAGCAATGCATTTCACGGGTGATAAACATACTGAACTGTTGTAATTTCCCCGAATTGAAATCAAAATAACCATTCCCTCCCATTTTCCATTTCTCCGTTAAACTAAAATCACCACCACCATTTAAAGTAGAATAGATCTGCGTTGCATAAGTATAACCGCCGCCGGTAGTTTTCGCTTGCAATTGTTGCGAGAAATTCAGCGAATAGGAAAGATTGATCGTCCAGGGAATATTAAAATCTGTGAACTCAGCCGGATTGGCTCTTGCAAATTGCAATTGCCGTTGTTGTTCATCCGGAGTCATAAAAGGATCAAGAGGGATCCTATCTTTATCAGCTTTCGGGTCTTTGGGTTTACTTTTAAAAGAAGTTGAAATAGCAATATTTCCATTGGTTATTCTGCCTAATTTTCCACTCGACAACATCAATATATTCTTTCTGAAACCAAAAGTATCTACTGCATAAGGATCTAATGTTGCACTTGCTGATATATTTACCTTTTCAAATAAAGTACTGCGTGCATAAAAACTAAATGGCGATAATGCAAAACTATCTGCCATTAAATTATAGGATGAATTAAATCCAAAGCCATCGATCAATTTTACTTTCTTGGTTGCCTTTGCAGAAGTATCAGTTTTATCCTTCACTTTCATCTCCAATAAATTATCGATACCAAAACTCATCCCCCCAAAAGCACCTTCGGAAAAAGCACCCGGTATCACTCCGTCAAATTGTGAGAAACGCAGATAATGTCCGGCTGTATCCACTTTTGTTGAATAATAAAATTTACCAGCCAGATCGGGTTTATAGTTAACACTGAATGTTGGTCTTATTTCATGCCTTATTGCTTGAATCGATTTTGAATTTTTGAATTTATACGTTCCGAATATTCTTGTACTTGCACTTAGCCCGAAAGACATTTGCGTAGAAGTATATAAACCTTTTGAAACCAATGTATCCACTTTAGAATTAGCAACATCCCAACTTCTGATGATCTTTTGTCCGTACCAGTGATTTTCAAAAGAAACAGAAGGTGAGACCGTAACAGCTCCGATTTGCGGCAAGGTTAATGAAATTGGAATGGCATGTGTGGCACCCCATTGCAGGGTATCCAATAGTCTTTTTATAGACACTCCTGCAGTATCATAATAAGAGATCATGTTCTGAATATTTCCGCTATACCCGATCCCTATATTTTCGTACCATTTAGGTGTTCCAACTTTTTCTAATTTTTGAAAAGGATATTTGGTAACAACATTTAAACTGGCAGTTGGAAAATTAAGGTTCACCAATCTTGTTACACTGTTTTGATTGGCATTCA
>CAIMKO010000445.1 GCA_903841915.1 uncultured Chitinophagaceae bacterium
AGAGGGCTTGCGCTTTGGTGTTTCAGAACATTTAGCACTTAGTTATAATTGGTTTCAATCAAGTCATGCTGCTGATAAAACAGGTCCATTGGCAGGAGTTCTTTATGACGGGAATGATACTGCTTACCAGGATCTGTATCATCGTAAAGCTGATATAGCAGACAATGGTTCTCTTACTACTAATCATGAAAATCAATTGAATTGGTTAAACAGTATCACTGAATTGATCGACAATTATCATCCCGATCTATTATATTCTGACAGTCGATTGCCATTTGATTCGATTGGCAGAAGAATGTTAGCGCATTATTATAATGACAATCTTTTGCAAAATGGCGGAATATTAGATGCAGTATATAATTGCAAAACAGGAGAAACAAGTCCAATGTGGGTTCTTGATATTGAAAGAGGATTAACAGATTCTATTACCCCTTTTCCATGGCAAACTGATACTTCTGTTGGCGATTGGTATTATAAAACAGGGCAGCAATATAAATCGGGAGAACAGATCATAGAAATGCTGATTGATATCGTTAGTAAAAACGGTAATTTATTATTGAGTGTTATTCAAACTCCTGAAGGAGACATGGAGCAAGATATGATCGCAATTTTAGAAGACATTGCTGCATGGATATCTGTAAATGGGGAAGGAATTTATGGAACACGTCCCTGGAAAGTATATGGCGAAGGCCCATCTGTCAATGCTGCAAAAGAAAAAGGCCCATTTGGAGGGATCTCTGATGTAAAGCAAAAACCCTATACGCAAACTGATTTTCGCTTCACTAAAAAAGCTGATACTGTGTATGCTTTCTGCATGGCAAAGCCTGACGCTGATATAAACATTGTCTCTTTAGGAAAGAAATTAAATTATGAAGCCAAAAAGATCAGTTCTGTAAAAATATTAGGCATCAAAGAAAAATTGAAATGGAAACAGGAACAGGATGCTTTGGTGATTAAAAAACCAGCAACTATGCTAAAGGGTCAGGTAATTACTTTCAAAATTGAATTCAAGAGATCATGAAAAAAATAGCATATATATTGATTTTGATCACATGTGCGATCAATACAAGAGCACAGGATCAATCAATAAATCAGCTTACTGATCAGCAGATACTATCGCTGATTGAAAAAAACAGACCTTCAAAATCTACTACTATTCCTGCCGACCTTAAAAATCGCTTGGGTGCCACCCATATGGACGGGCAATACTGCTTTACAAAAGAGCCCTATATCATTGAAGGAGCAAAAAAAATGAAGGAACTGGGATATGGTATTCTGAAACTTTGGTTTGCTAAATCAAATGGCAATGCCGGGGGATATAAATATAACTCTGATTGGAAATTGACCAAGACGATGAGTTTAAAAGAATTAGCCGAACATCCCTATTATAATGAAGTATTTGATATGCCTTTCAAAGTATTTGCACTGAATATAAATGATGGCTATGGTGCTGCTTCTACAGAAGATCAAAGTCCTACTTTGAACAGGATCAAAAATGAATTCTACGAGTTGACTAAATACTTACTTACGAAGTATAAAAAAAGAGAAGTGACCTTTATACTTGAAATGTGGGAGGGCGATTGGACATTACGTGGAGGAACGCAGCCCAGTGCAAAATGGAAAGAATCAGGCGTTCCGGCAGATGCGCCTGTTCGTGTAAAGAATATGATCGATTGGGTTACTGCAAGACAAAAAGGTGTTGATAGTGCCAGAAGCGAGATCAAAAGATCTAAATGTAAGATCTATAATGCAGTAGAAGTAAACAGGGTTTTTGACGGAATGGAAGGAATTCCGACCCTTGCAGCTTCTGTTCTTCCTAAAGTAAAAGTTGATATGGTCTCTTGGTCATCTTACGATGGAAAATCGCATGATGGATTGAAAATGTTTAAAGGAATTGACTATATACGTCAGCAACTTATTCCTACTGATTATATGAAAGGCAAGAAGGTTGTTTTTATTGGTGAAATAGGAGAACCTGAAAATATCAATAAGCAAACACGCGAATCCATCCGTGAATTCTGGGATCTGATGATGGGTGTTTATATAGCCCAGAAAATTCCTTATATCATCAATTGGGAACTCTTTTGCAATGAACCTAAAGTGGGGCCCAGAACACAGGATAGAAATAAAACCGCGGATGAATTAAGAGGTTTTTGGTTAATTCGCCCG
>CAIMKO010000446.1 GCA_903841915.1 uncultured Chitinophagaceae bacterium
AAAGCTAAGGCTGAAATATATACCGAAAATGGTGTTGATAAGGAATTAGGGAAAGATTATATGCCCGATCTAATGCACAAGCATATGGTCAATTGGCTATCGGCTAATAAGGATAAACCCTTCTTTTTATATTATTCTTTGGTAGAAGTTCACGGTAAGATTTTACCTACACCCGATAGTAAACCGGGCGATAATGATTACGCCGATAATATTGCTTATATGGATAAGCTAGTGGGCAAACTTTTAAAAACTTTGGATAGTTTAAACTTAAGAAAAAATACATTAATTGTTTTCATGGGTGATAATGGTACAGCAGGTCCATATGCAAAGCGTGCTACTATTGGAGGAAAACAACTTTCGGGTAAAAAAGGTGAAATGTTAGAATGTGGTGGTTTAGTTCCAACCCTGGCAAATTGGCCGGGGGTTATTGCAGCTGATCAAGTTTCTACAACATTAATTGATGCAAGCGATCTATTGCCAACTTTTGCCGATGTAGCCGGCGCTTCATTGCCAACAAAAAATGTTTTAGATGGACGCAGTTTTTTACCTCAACTACTAGGTAAAAAAGGCAATCCAAGAGATTGGATCTTTTGTGAGTTGGGTAATAAATGGTATGTACGAGATGGGAGATGGAAATTGACAAGGAATGATGAATTGTATGATATGATCAATTCGCCATTTGAAGAAAAATCAATGACTAACTATGGTGATAATAAAGAAGCAAGAGAAGCATATGATCGTTTAAAAAAAGTGTTAGATAAATTAGATCCAGCAAGCGGCATTGTTGATGAAGCTGATGGCAGTGGAAGACACGCCGCAAAAATGAAAGCCAAAGGAACTAAAAAGGATGATGCAGATAATGGGGATAAAAAGGGAAAGAAAAAAAAGAAATTCGTTAATCAAGCTGATGGCGATTAAAGTAAAAAAAATGAAAAAGTATTTTATTAGCATTCTGATATTACTTTTTGCCGCTTCATGTAATAGTAAAATGCAAACTGCTTTCAACAAGGAATTCATACATGCAGGAACTGCTTATTCTAAAGCAGTGGTAGTAAATTCCGGAAATGTGAGAACAGTTTATGTTGCAGGTTTAACAGGCGATGGTGCTGATTTCGAAGCACAAACACGTTCGGCTTTTAATAATATAAAAATAGAATTGGAGGCAGCAGGGGCAACATTGAAAGACATTGTAAAAATGAACATTTACATAGTAGAAATTAAAAATGATAGAGTAGATATTTTTAGAGCAGTTCGTAAAGAAATTTTAGGCGAAAAAGAGATGCCTGCCAGTACAATTGTTGGTATTTCAGCACTTGCATCAAAAGAAAAATTAATTGAGATCGAAGCTGTTGCTGTGATCAAAAAATGAAAATAAACGATGAAAAAAATAGTGCTAAATCTTCTATAACAATTATATTATTAATCAACTAAAAATTGACAGACATGCTAAATTTCAGAGTCGACAACAAAATCGCATTAGTAACAGGCTGTAGTAGTGGTATTGGAATGGCTATTGCAATCGAATTAGCAGAATCAGGTGCAGACATCATTGGTGTTTCGAATGACATGCCTTTAACAGGAAGTGATGTTTCTAAAGCAGTAGAAGCTACCGGTAAAAAGTTCTATCCTTATGCTGCTGATTTTTCTAAAAGAGAAAGTTTGTATGCTTTCTTGGATAAAGTAAAAGCTGAGCATCCTCGCATCGATATTCTCATCAATAATGCCGGTCATATCATGCGTAAACCGGTTGCAGAGCATCCTGATGAATATTGGGATTTAATTATCAATATCAATCTGAATGCACAATTCATCATCACCAGAGAGATCGGAAAACGGATGCTTGAAAATAAATCCGGAAAAATTGTGTTTACCTGTTCATTGTTAAGTTTCCAGGGTGGTATCAATGTTCCGGGTTATGCTGCCAGTAAAGGTGCTGTTGCATCTGTATTAAAATCATTTGCCAACGAATGGGCTGAACATGGTATAACTGTCAATGGAGTTGCTCCCGGATATATTGCAACCAATAATACAACGCAATTACGTGCTGATGCTGATAGAAGCAACGCGATCCTTGCACGTATTCCTGCAGGACGCTGGGGCGAAACATCTGATCTGACCGGAGCTTATGTTTTCCTTTCATCACCTGCCTCTGATTATATCAATGGAACAATCATTACCGTTGATGGCGGTTGGATGGGTAGATAATAAATAAACAGAAACAATAAAAAAATACAAATGAAAATAAGATTTCAAAATAGCCCGAAAGAAACTGCAAAAATGAGTACGCAAGAATTGCGTGATAATTTTTTAGTACAAGAATTAATGCAACCGGGAACAATACAGTTAGTGTATTCTCATTTCGATCGCTTGATCATTGGCGGAGCAGTACCTACAGCAGCAAGTATTAGTTTGCCGAATGAGGGTGAATTAAAAGCACAGTATTTTCTCGAAAGAAGAGAAATGGGTATTATCAATGTAGGTGGTAAAGGAACAATTACTGCTGATGGTATTTCCTATGAAATTGATAAATTAGAATGTGTTTACCTTGGCAAAGGGACAAAAGAGGTAAGCTTTACAAGTCTTGCTGCCGATGATCCTGCTTTGTTTTATATATTGTCTCTTCCTGCACATCATGCTTATCCAAATAGGAAGATGACAAAGGCCGAAGCTGCTCCTGTTAATTTAGGTGATATCTCTACCTCAAACAAAAGAACCATTTATAAATACATCCATAACGATGGTATCGAAAGCTGCCAATTGGTAATGGGATTAACTGTTCTGGAAGCCGGAAGTGTTTGGAACTCGGTACCTCCGCATACTCATACAAGAAGAATGGAAGCTTATTTTTATTTTGATGTAGATGCTGCTCAACGTGTGATGCATTTTATGGGAGAGCCGCAAGAAACCAGACATTTGGTAATGGCAAACAATGAAGCAGTTATTTCTGCGCCATGGAGCATGCATTTTGGAGTAGGTACTGCTAACTATGGTTTTATTTGGGGAATGGCCGGTGAAAACAAAGAGTTCACTGATATGGATCCTCAGCCAATTGCTTCTTTAAGATAATAGTAATAATAAAAGTATTTATGAAAAGATATCTAATCATTATAAGCTATTTATTTCTGATGAATGAGGTCAGTGCAAACAATACTACTGATACTCTATTTAACAGAAAAAGTATTCTTACAGTCATGGAGAAAGTAGCCGACTGGCAATTGAATGACTGGGAAGTAAATGGCAGCAAACACAAATGGGATGACTGGACAAATGCTACCGGATATACAGGCCTATATGCATTAAGTACCATCAGCAGGAACAAAGAGTACGAAAATGTATTAATAAAAAAAGGTGAACAGCTTTTTTGGCAAACAGGGTCAAGAAAATTCTTTGCTGATGATTATTGTATAGGTCAAATGTATTGTTTACTATATTCAAAATATAAGGACCCAAAGATGATCCTTGCTTTTAAAGTATTGGCCGATAGTATTTATTTATTGCCACATACGGAAAGTTTGGAATGGAAAAATCAAATACAATTACGAGAATGGGCATGGTGTGATGCGCTTTTTATGGGGCCAACTGCACTCAGCTATTTGAGTACTGTGACCGGGGAAAGAAAATATTTAGATATTGCTTTAAAGCTATGGTGGAAGACAACTGACTATTTATATGATTCATCTCAACAACTTTTCTCACGTGATGGAAGTTATCTAAATAGTAAAGAAAAAAATGGCATGAAGGTTTTTTGGAGTCGTGGCAATGGCTGGGTATTAGCTGGATTGGTGAGGGTATTGGAAAATATGCCAAAAGATCATCCTGATAAAAAACGTTTAATAGCGCTTTATAAAAGTATGGCTTTAAG
>CAIMKO010000447.1 GCA_903841915.1 uncultured Chitinophagaceae bacterium
AAAGAAGCTGTTGTTTGGGATATCTTAGAAAATATATTGAAAGGACATCCTGTATTATTAAACCGTGCCCCAACATTGCACCGTTTATCTATTCAGGCATTCCAGCCAAGATTGGTGGAAGGAAAAGCTATTCAGTTACATCCATTGGTTACATCTGCGTTCAATGCGGATTTCGATGGTGATCAGATGGCGGTTCACGTTCCATTAAGTAATGCTGCGATCCTGGAAGCACAGTTGCTGATGTTGTCATCGCACAATATCCTGAATCCGCAGAATGGTACACCTATCACCCTTCCTTCTCAGGATATGGTGTTGGGATTGTATTATATCACGAAAGGAAAGAAAACAACTGAAACTGAAATAGTAAGAGGTCAGGGAAAATCTTTCTATAGTCTGGATGAAGTGATCATCGCTTACAATGAGAATGCGATCGATCTGCATGCAAATATTAAAGTAAGAACCAATGTTCGTGAAAACGGTGTTTTGGTTAAGAAATTAATTGATACAACAGTAGGTCGTGTATTGTTCAATCAACACGTTCCTGAAGAAGTTGGATATATCAATGCATTGCTGACCAAGAAGAATTTAAGAGAGATCATTGGCGACATCATCAAGATCACAAACGTTCCTAAAACTGCGAAGTTCCTGGATGATATCAAAACACTTGGATTCCGTATGGCGTTCAAAGGTGGATTGAGTTTCAGCGTGAATGACTTGATCGTTCCAGAGATCAGAGATCAATTGTTGGATAGTGCAAAAGATGAAGTGAATGAAGTTTGGGAAAGCTACAACATGGGCTTGATCACGAACAATGAGCGTTACAATCAGGTAATTGATATTTGGGGAAGAGTGGATATGAAGATCACGGAAAGTTTGATCCGTGAAATGACCTTGGACAAACAAGGATTCAACTCTGTATTCATGATGTTGGATTCAGGTGCCCGTGGTTCTAAAACACAGGTTAAACAGTTGGTGGGTATTCGTGGATTGATGGCGAAACCAAGAAAGAGCGGAAGCACAGGAAGTGAGGTTATTGAAAATCCGATCTTGTCTAACTTTAAAGGTGGATTGAACGTATTGGATTACTTCATCTCTACACATGGTGCCCGTAAAGGTTTGGCGGATACGGCATTGAAAACAGCGGATGCAGGTTACCTGACCCGTAGGTTGGTTGACGTATCTCAGGATGTGGTGATCGGTGAAGATGATTGCGGAACATTACGTGGTATTGCAACAACTGCTTTAAAAGATAATGAAGATATCATTGAACCATTAGCAGACAGAATTGAAGGTCGTACTTCATTACATGATGTATTCAATCCGGTTACCGATGTATTGATCATCAAAGCAGGTGAAGAGATCTCTCATGAAACTGCTGTTGCTATCGAAGATGCAGGAATTGAATCTGTAGAGATCCGTTCTGTATTAACCTGCGAAAGCAAACGTGGTGTTTGTGTAAAATGTTATGGTAAGAACTTGGCATCAGGATATCTGGCACAACGTGGTGATGCAGTGGGTATCATTGCAGCACAGTCAATCGGTGAGCCGGGTACACAGTTGACCTTGCGTACATTCCACGTGGGTGGTGTTGCGGGTTCATCTTCTATCGAATCTGCATTGCATGCAAGATTTGATGGTACCATTCAATTCGATGGTTTAAGAACTGTTGCTACAACAAATAATGAAGGAACAAAAGTAAATATCGTAATCGGTCGTACCGGTGAAGTGAGAGTGATGGACGTGAAGAATGATCGTTTATTGATCACTAATAACGTTCCTTACGGTTCAACTTTACAGGTGAAAGACGGACAGGTGGTGAAGAAGGGAGAAGTGATCTGTACATGGGATCCGTTCAATAATGTGATCGTTGCAGAACAAAATGGTAAGATCAAATTCGAGAATATCTTGGAAGGGTTTACTTATCGTGATGAAGCTGATGAACAAACAGGTCACCGCGAAAAAGTGGTTATCGAATCAAAAGATAAAACTAAGATCCCTACGGTTATTGTTGAAGGAAAAGACCACAGACAGTATAACTTACCTGTAGGAAGCCATATCTCTATTGAAGAAGGAGATGATGTTAGAGCAGGACAGGTGTTGGTGAAGATCCCGCGTGTATTAGGAAAACTGAGAGATATCACGGGTGGTTTGCCACGTGTAACTGAATTATTCGAAGCAAGAAATCCGGGTAACCCTGCAGTGGTTTGTGAAATTGATGGTGTGGTTGCATTCGGTAATGTAAAACGTGGTAACAGAGAGATCATCGTTGAAGCAAGAGATGGTGCAGTTAAGAAATATTTAGTTCCGTTAACTCGTCAGATCCTTGTTCAGGATGGTGACTTTGTAAAAGCAGGTGCGCCATTATCTGATGGTCAGATCGCTCCGGCAGATATTCTTTCTATCAAGGGACCTTTTGCAGTTCAGGAATATGTGGTGAATGAAATCCAGGAAGTATATCGTTTACAGGGCGTTAAGATCAATGATAAACACATTGAAGTGATCGTTCGTCAGATGATGAAGAAGGTAGAAATAGTGGATGCAGGGGATACTAAATTCTTAGAAGAGGATCTGGAAGACAGATTTGATTTTATTGAAGAGAATGACCGCATCTACGATAAGAAAGTGGTAACTGAATCAGGCGAGAGCACTAAGTTCAAAGCCGGACAGATCGTTACACTTCGTGAATTAAGAGAAGAGAATTCTATCCTTCGCAGATCAGACAGAAAATTAGTGGATGTACGCGATGCAAAACCAGCAACAGCAACGCCTGTATTGTTGGGTATCACCAAAGCATCTCTGGGTGTACAAAGCTGGATCTCTGCTGCATCATTCCAGGAAACTACCAAAGTATTAAGCTCTGCCGCTATTAACGGTAAAGCCGATTATATGATGGGATTGAAAGAGAATGTGATCACCGGTCATCTGATCCCTGCAGGTACAGGTCAGCGTGATTTTGAGAACATGATCGTTGGAAGCAAGGAAGAGTATGAGGTTTTAACTTCAACCCGTGAAGCGATGAGTTTTGATGATGATGAGTAATAAGCGCTGATCACACGGATTTTAAATATGATTAAACTAAGCAGGAAGTGAAAACTTCCTGCTTTTTTATTATGGTAATCCGCCTTGGATCCCGGTGGAGAAGCACAAAAGCCCGTATGCGGTAATTGCCAAATAGAGGCCGCAGGTTTTAACACTTCTTTTTTTTATTTGATACTATTTTTGTCGGCTTAAACTCCCTGAATGAAAAATTTTACACTCGGATTAAATATTGTTCTTGCGGTTGCAGTGGCGGTATTATTTTATTTGCATTTCTCTTCTAAAAAATCAGTGACTGCCCCGGCGAATGCTGCAGCGGTTTCCGGTGGTTTCAGGATCGCTTATTTTGAAATGGATAGTATTCAAAGTCAGTTTGAATATTTCAAAGAAGTGAGAAGTACCCTAAATTCAAAAGATCAGGAATTGGGAAGGGAATTAGCTTCTATGGAAAATAATTTCAGAAATAAATACCAGGACCTTCAAAAGGTTGGTTCTACTTTATCACAGGCTGAAGTTGCGAACAGACAACAGGAATTGGTAGAGATGGATAAGAATCTGAAAAGCAGAAAACAGATGATGGATCAGGAAATGCAGGATGAGTCCTTAAAAAAATTGCAGGACGTTAAAAAGAAGATAGAAGACTATTTAAAAGATTACAATAAAGACAAGGGTTATTCTTACATATTCGCAGGTTCACCTGATCTGATCTATTTCAAAGACACCGTATATAATATCACTGGTGATATGCTGAAAGGCCTGAACGAGTTGTACAAAAAGAAAAAGTAAAACTCTCAAATCATTTTTATTATCTTCAAATCCTGCTCTCAAAACAGCGGGATTTTTTTATGAGTAATACAGCATTTAAACCTACACTCAGTTTATTGGATGCTACGATGGTTGTGGCAGGAAGCATGATCGGCTCGGGTATCTTTATTGTGAGTGCTGATATTGTCCGTAATGTAGGAAGCGCAGGTTGGTTGATCGTTGTATGGTTATTGACGGGGTTTATGACCCTTACCGCTGCATTGAGTTACGGCGAATTAAGCGCTATGTTTCCCAAAGCAGGCGGGCAATATGTGTATCTAAAAGAAGCCTATAATCCTTTGGTTGGATTTTTATACGGTTGGAGTTTTTTTGCAGTGATACAAACGGGTACCATTGCAGCAGTAGGTGTTGCTTTCTCAAAGTTTACTGCCTATCTGATCCCGCAAATGAGTGAAGATATTGTGTTATTCACGATCGGTTCTTTAAAAATATCCCCTGCACAAATACTTTCTATTGCCATTATCATTATTCTCACTTTTATCAATACCAAGGGTGTGAAGGGAGGTAAGCTGATACAAACAACATTCACATTGACCAAATTGCTGAGCTTGTTTGGCTTGATCATATTCGGCTTCTTTGCATTTAAAGGTGATATATGGAAAGCCAATTGGAGCAATGCATGGAATCTGCAGCATTTGGCAAAAGACGGAACGATCGCCTCTTACACGACTGCAGCTGCCCTCGGGGCTATTGCGGCGGCGATGGTGGGTTCTATCTTTAGCAGTGATGCATGGAATAATGTAACATTCATTGCGGGCGAAATAAAGAACCCGCAACGCAATATAGGTCTGAGTTTATTCATGGGAACTTTAGTGGTTACACTCATCTATGTATCCGCGAATATTGTTTACACCGGTGTGCTGCCATTGCAGGAAATCGCATCAGCTGAAAAAGACAGGGTTGCTGTTGCCGCATCACATGTGATATTCGGAAATATAGGTACTGTGGTCATTGCGTTGATGATCATGGTGTCAACATTCGGTTGTAATAACGGGTTGATCTTAGCAGGGGCAAGGGTGTATTACACCATGGCTAAAGACGGATTATTCTTTAAGAAAACCGGAGAACTGAATAAAAATTCGGTTCCTGAATTCGGTTTATGGATCCAATGCCTTGTGGCTGCATTGCTTTGTTTAAGTGGGAAATATGGCGACCTCTTAGATATGGTTTCATTTATCGTGGTAATTTTTTATGTACTCACGATATTGGGCATCTTTATTTTAAGAAAAAAAAGACCTGATATTGAAAGACCCTATAAGGCTTTCGGCTATCCGGTTCTGCCGATCCTTTACATGTTGATGGGCGTTAGCTTCTGTACCCTTCTGATCATTTATAAACCCGAATTTACTTGGCCCGGATTGATTATTACACTGATTGGAATTCCTTTGTATTATCTTGCGGTCGCAAATAAATCAAAGCAGCAGTAATGAATTTCGATCAACTTTTCTCAGACTTCTCTCAACTGAAAGTTGCAGTAGTGGGAGATGTTATGTTAGACACGTATTGGTGGGGACATGTAGAACGCATTTCACCCGAAGCGCCGGTGCCTATTGTTGCATTGGACAAAAAGGAATACAGAATAGGAGGGGCAGGTAATGTGGCATTGAACAGCGTTTCTTTGGGAGCTACCACTTTTATTGTTTCTGTGATCGGTGCTGATACAGACGGTAAACAACTAACAGAATTATTTAAGAAACATAAGATCAATACCGATTATCTGATCGCTTCTGCTGATCGGATCACTACCAATAAAACCCGCATCATCAGCCGCAATCAGCAAATGATGCGTTTGGATGCCGAGCATACAAAAGATATAAAGGCAGCACAGGAAAAGGAATTGGTAGATCAAATAAAATTATTGTTTGCAAACAACAAACCTGATGTGTTGATCTTTGAAGATTACAACAAAGGGGTGCTGACTGAAACAACAATTCATGCATTGATCGAATTGTGCAAACAAAATCATGTGGTTACAGCTGTTGATCCTAAAAGAAAGAATTTCTTCTCTTTTAAATCAGTTGATATTTTCAAGCCTAATTTGAAAGAAGTAAAAGAGGGATTGAATTTATTATTGGAAGAAGTCAATCAAACTTCATTGGCTGAGATCCATTCTTTATTGCAACAACAATTACAACACCAGATATCTTTTATCACTTTGTCTGAACAAGGTGTTTTCTTTCAGTCGCCTGACGCATCAAAAATAATTCCTACGCATATCCGCAATATAGCGGATGTCAGCGGTGCCGGTGATACTGTTATTGCTGTTGCTTCCTTGGTGTATGCTGCAACAAAAAACATGTTACTCGCGGCAGAGATGGCGAACATTGCAGGCGGATTGGTATGTGAGGAAGTTGGTACCGCAGCGATCGACAAACAAAAATTATTAGACGAGTGTAAGTTGCTTTTGAAATGAGTCAGCCACTTTGCAAGTGCCTGACTCATTTTATTTTTTGCCCCGAATACACGAATAAATCTTAGTCGTGCATTCGGGGCATCATTATTTTAATCAGCATCTAATAAACCTCCTCATTGTTTGCATGTTTTGCAGCATCTCTTAAAATTAATTCAAAATTCTAAGTTGCTTTATTAGCTAATTTACAAGCTGAACAAAGCTGTATATCATGTCAGATTTTTCAATGGTATTACATGGTGGTGCCGGAACAATTTTAAAAGAAGATATGACCCCAGAATTGGAGTCGGCTTATTTTAATGCGCTGCAAATCGCACTGGATGCGGGTTATGGTGTGTTGGAACAGGGTGGAACTGCCGTGAACGCTATCAAGGCTGCAATCGTTATTTTGGAAGACAATGTTTTATTCAATGCAGGCCGTGGCGCCGTGTTCACCAAAAAAGGTGTGCAGGAAATGGATGCCGCAATCATGGATGGCAGCGATCTGAGTGCAGGTGCCGTTGCGGGTGTTCGTAATGTTCGTAATCCCATTATGCTTGCAACAGAAGTGATGCGCAACAGTAACCATGTTTTTTTAAGCGGAAAAGGTGCCAATGATTTTGCCATCAAACAGGGAATAAAATTAGAGCCTGACGAATATTTTTATTCGGCCTTCCGTTACGATCAATGGAAAGCGATCCGTGATTCTGATAATTATTCACTCGATCATACCAATCATCATCTCGAAGAATTACTGCGAGATAAAAAATTCGGAACAGTGGGTGCAGTTGCTTGCGATGCCAATGGAAATATTGCGGCAGCAACAAGTACAGGTGGCATGACCAATAAAAAATACGGACGTATTGGTGATAGTCCGGTGATTGGTTGCGGAACCTATGCCAATAACAAGACCTGTGCCATCAGTTGCACGGGACATGGAGAAATGTTCATTCGAACTGTTGCCGCTTACGATGTGAGCTGTTTAATGGAATACAAAGGATTGAGTTTACAAGAAGCAATGCAAGAGGTTGTAAATAAAAAATTAGTAAACATTGGCGGGGAAGGTGGTATGATAGGCGTGGATGCTAAAGGTAATCATGCAATGGTGTTGAATAGTGCAGGCATGTACCGTGCTGTGAGGAACAGCAGGGGCTTTAATGAAGTGAGTATTTATAAGTAGAAATGGAACACGGATGACACGGATGGAACTGATTGACGCTAACATTTAAAATAAAAGGTTGCCAACTTAATTAAAGTGGCAACCTTTTATAATATCCGTGCAAATCCGGGCATCTGTGTTACCTGCCTGCCGGCAGGCAGGTCCGTGTTGCTATTAAATCGGTTTAAATCTCGCCTGAAAGAATCTTAAATATTTTGGTTCGTAAACCATCTGCAATCCTTTTATCTTTTTTCTGTTCTGATACACATGTTCAATCGATTCAGTGATCACATCCATATGAGCCTGTGTGTACACACGGCGTGGAATGGTTAGTCTTACCAATTCAAGTTTCGGGAAATAATTTTCACCATTTGCTTTTCTGCCTGCTGATACAACACCGCGTTCCATTGTTCTTACGCCTGAATCAGTATAAATAGCTGCTGCCAATGCCTGTGCAGGAAACTGTGCTTGTTTTACATGCGGCAAAAATCTCTTGGCATCAATAAAGATTCCGTGCCCGCCAATAGGTTGTACGATCGGTATGCCTGCATCGATTAATTTTTCGCCGAGGTATATTACCTGTCCTACTCTTGCAGCCATATGGTCATCACTCAATGATTCTTCAATACCAATGGCCATTGCTTCTAAGTCACGCCCCGCAAGACCTCCGTAGGTATGCAGTCCTTCATAAATGACCACCATATTCCTTGCTTCTTCAAAAACCTTTTTATCATTCACTGCCAGAAAACCGCCAATATTTACCAATGCATCTTTCTTGGCACTCATAGTTGCTCCATCCGTTAAAGAACAGGTTTCCTTTACAATTTCAGCTATCGATTTATTGGCATAACCTTTTTCTCGTTGCTGAATAAAGTAAGCATTCTCAGCAACTCTTGTCATGTCAAGTATGATCTTGATGCCGTGTTTTAGTGTTAGCTTTCTTAGCGCTTTTAAATTTTCCAAAGAAATAGGTTGACCACCTGCCATGTTTACGGTAGTGGCAACGCAGATATAAGGAATTTTAGCTGCACCATGTTTCTTAATAAGGGCTTCTACTTTATTGAGATCAATATTTCCTTTGAAAGGATGCCATTACTTTCCCTGCAAGGTTTTATGAAGATAGGCTAATACCCTGAGAACCTATTTTTTTCAAAAGAAAGGAAAAAAGAGGCAGCAAATATGGTGCCGCTACAACGTACGAGCGCATAATGGTTTTC
>CAIMKO010000448.1 GCA_903841915.1 uncultured Chitinophagaceae bacterium
AGAACATGATACCGAAACGAACCGCATCTGCACCATATTTATCGATCAATTCTAAGAGGTCGGGTGAGTTGCCTAATTGCTTACTCATCTTTCTGCCCAACTTATCACGAACCATTCCAGTGAAGTACACATCTTTAAATGGTAATTCATGTTTGTATTCATAACCTGCCATGATCATTCTGGCTACCCAGAAAAAGATAATGTCCTGACCGGTAACCAATGTTGTGGTTGGATAATAGTATTCAACATCTTTATTTCCCGGATCACTGATTCCTTTGAAAACTTCCATTGGCCAAAGCCAGGAAGAGAACCAGGTATCGAGGCAATCTTCGTCTTGCTTCAGTTGACGGTTGAGGGTTAACGGTTGACCGTATTTGGCGTTATATAATTTTTCGGCTTCGTCTTTATTAGCAGCAACAACATAATTTCCATCCTCATCATACCATGCAGGAATTTGTTGTCCCCACCATAATTGACGTGAGATACACCAATCCTTAATATTATTCAACCAATGATTATAAGTGTTTTTTGTTTTTTCAGGATGAAATTTTATTTCATCATTCATCACCGCAGATAAGGTTTCAGGATTTCTGTTCAAGAATTCTTTCATATTCATGAACCATTGCAGACTCAATCTGCTTTCGATCACTGCACCAGTTCTTTCACTGGTACCAACCTGTCCTTTATAATCTTCAATCTTTTCTATCTGCCCCAATGCATTGATATCTTCAACTATTTTCTTTCTCAATGTAAATCGGTCAACACCATTGTATGAAAGAACCAATGCTGAAGGATCATCATCATTTAGTTCTTCGGCTGTAAACTTTCCTTCCGCATCTAATGTATTCAATGCTTTAAGGTTATGTTTCTTGCCCAGTTCATTATCATTCTTATCATGCGCAGGAGTGATCTTTAAAGCACCGGTTCCAAATTCTGCATCAACATATTCATCAGCGATGATCGGGATCTTTCTGTTGATGATGGGAACGATTACTTCCTTTCCGATCCAGCCTTTATAGCGCTCATCATTTGGATGAACACAAATAGCAACATCACCTAAGATCGTTTCCGGCCTTGTGGTAGCAACCATGATGAATTTGCTGCTATCATTAGCAAAAGGGTATTTAACATAGTATAATTTGCTGTCGATCTCTTTAAAAATAACTTCTTCATCACTCAGGGCTGTTTTACCAACAGGATCCCAGTTCACCATTCTTAGACCGCGATAAATGATCCCTTTTTCATAGAGATCGATAAAAACTTTGATAACGCTTTTATAGTAATCATCATCCATGGTGAATGATGTTCTGCTCCAATCCAAACTACAGCCTAATTTTTTCAATTGCTGCAAAATGATGCCACCGTATTTCTCTTTCCATTCCCACGCATACTTCAAAAATTCTTCTCTGCTGATCGAAGATTTTGCAATGTCTCTTTCCCGTAGCATGCCAACCACTTTTGCTTCAGTTGCGATGCTGGCATGATCTGTTCCCGGAACCCAGCAGGCATTTTTTCCCTGCATTCTGGCACGACGAATCAAGATATCCTGAATGGAATTATTCAAACAATGCCCCATATGCAATACACCGGTAACATTGGGTGGTGGAATTACAATTGTGTAAGGTTCACGTTCATCAGGTACACTGTTGAAATAACCTTTTGTCAACCAATGTTCATACCACTTGGCTTCGATTTCGTTGGGTATATAATTTTTGCTAAGTTCCATACTGATGCGTCGATAATTGAAAGTTTGCAAAAGTAAGGAAATGACAGCCCTTTAGCGCAATAGGCTAAGCAGAATTAAGAAAATCCGGCGCACTATATTAGTTACAGGTGCAGACTTTTACAGCTTACCTGAAAAGGAAAGTAATAAGAAAAGCAGAAAAATGAAACAGTACTTATAGTTTACCGCTCCATTGCAAATAAGAAACCAATACGATCAATCCAAACAGTACAACAACAAGTAGTGTTGCTCCTAGTCGATTTTCGTGGTCGTTGAGTTGAGTTTTTTCCATACAAACATTTTACAGATAAACAATTATGTTTTGCCTTGGCTTTGGTAGGATAATGGAAGAAATTTTAATCCATTCGTGGAACAGTAGATGCTAAGGGTATATGGCCAGACTGTAAAATTTCCTTGAGTGACCACAAGTTACAATCGTTTTTTGGGAATTGCAAGCTGATTTTTATCAGTTTTTACTATTTGGGAAGAGTGAATTAACTTGTTGCCCGAATGTTCGCAATCGTTGATATAGAAACTACAGGTGGTCATGCTTCAGCAAATGGAATTACCGAAATTGCCATTGTTTTGCATAATGGAACTGAGATTGAGGGGAAATACGAGACCCTAATAAACCCTCAAATGCCCATTCAGAAATACGTCCAATCACTAACCGGGATAACTGATCAAATGGTCTCAAAAGCGCCATTATTCTCTTCCGTTGCCCCTCAGATCCATAATCTCTTAAAAGATCGAGTATTTGTGGCCC
Organism: uncultured Chitinophagaceae bacterium; assembly: GCA_903841915.1. GTDB lineage: Bacteria > Bacteroidota > Bacteroidia > Chitinophagales > Chitinophagaceae > CAIQDX01. Next base: position 2,490 of record CAIMKO010000448.1, read on the forward strand.
ACAATGTAAACTTTGACTATTCTTTCGTGAAACATCAGTTAGGTCAGGAAGGCTTTGATCTGGATATTGCCAAATTATGCACGATCCGTTTGGCCAGAAAGATATTTCCGGGACTGCCTAAATACGGATTGGGTTCTATTTGCAGAGAATTCAATATCGGCAATGCCGATAGGCACCGGGCCATGGGAGATGCCCTTGCTACTTCAGAGTTATTTGAATTGTTGGTTAAACACGATAAAAGTGGCGAGTTGAATAAGATGATGAAGCGCAGAACGGTGGAGCAATATATTCCGCCCCATGTGCATGAAGAAAAGATCAAGAACCTTCCATATTCTCCCGGTGTTTATTATTTTTTGAACAAGAAAGAGAAGGTCATTTATGTTGGCAAGGCCAAGAATTTAAAGAAACGGGTGACCATTCACTTCTCCAATAATAAACCTTCAAAACAGAAACAAGAATTCTTACGTGAAATATATGATATCAAGTTTGAGATCTGCGGCAGTGAATTAATGGCTGCTTTGTTTGAAAGTATTGAAATAAAAAGGCTTTGGCCTGTATACAATAAAAGCCAGAAACACTTTGAAAGATCATTCTGTATTTTCCTCTTTGAAGATGCCAAAGGGTATATGCGTTTGGGGATTGACAATAAAAAGAAATATTTAAAACCCCTTGCATCCTTTCATATGATGGCCGATGCACATAGAAGTTTATGGAAACTGGTAAAAGATTTTGAATTGCATCCTGCACTGTGTTATTTGGATAAATCGGATAAAGGATTAAAAGACCTGCCTGATGCAATTGAATATAATCAGCGCTTACAACTAGCTGTTGAAAGCATCAAAGCCGAACAAAGAACTTATTTAATTAAGGAGGGTGGCAGCAATTATATTTTAGTAGAAGAGGGTAAGTTCTATGGCATGGGAAC
>CAIMKO010000449.1 GCA_903841915.1 uncultured Chitinophagaceae bacterium
ACCTGCCACAATGACTCAGATTGATCAATGGAAACATGATTCAAGAGTAAAAAAATGAGAGTTAAAAAGTATGTCTTAGATGCCAATATCTGGATCAGTTATTTTATAAGTAAACAGTAAGAAGTTCTTGCGTCTATTATTTTAGAAAACGAGCTTGTAATTTTCTTCTGTGATGAATTGATTGTCGAGATAAAAAGGGTTCTCACTTATCAGCATTTACAAAAGTTTGAAATAGATGCAAAAAAAGTAATTGATTTTATTGAAATGTCGGCAATACCCTATTCTCTTATTTATCCTGTTAAGCAATATATCCCGGGCGATAAGGATGATAATTATATTTTAGCATTAGCACTACAGACAAACAGTGGTTTTATAACAAGCGGCGATAAACAAATTCTCTCTCAGAAACAAACCTTAGAAAAAAAGTATTCAAAATTAAAAATTCTTACAAAAGCACAGTTTGAAAAGAAATTCAGTTCATCATCTTTATAGTGTATTCATAAGATACAATGAATCTTCTATGATACACCAACAGCATCAATGAGTTACAATAAAAATATTTTTATCAATAAAGGAGTAATTGGATACAGGTTTATTCATTTATAATTTTAAGTATATGTTTTTGTAAGAATCGAAACATGAGTAAACTCATATTTTAGGATGCAACAGTTTCTATTTTTGCGCTGTCTTACAACAAACGACCGATTGCATGCTGAATGAAGAACTACTATCAGATGAAGTTTCCGTGCAATTAAAGGAAAGTATCGCTTTGGGCAATCAACAAGCATTCAAACAGTTATATCAGCAATTCAGCAAAAGACTCATTTATTTCGCCCGTTCCATTGTTAAGAATGAAGATGCCGCTTTTGAGATCATCGATGATGTATTCATTAAAGTATGGCGCAATAAAGAAAATATCTGCGATATAAAAAACCTCAAGGTCTATTTATACAAGGCGGTAAAAAACACAGCACTCAACTATATTGCGCAGCACGCAAATAAAAATATTACCGATCCTTTTGATTTCATTGATATTCAGTTAAAAGATGAATTATCGCCTGAGCAGCAGCTCATTAGCAGAGAGATCCATCTCAAGATCGATACCGCTGTTAACTGTCTGCCTCCCAGATGTAAAATGGTATTCAAACTGGTGAGAGAAGACGGATTAAAATATAAAGAAGTAGCCGAAATATTAAATATCTCCGAAAATACGGTAGATGCACAGATGGTGATTGCGGTGCAACGCATTAGTCAGGCGGTTAGAAGTGAGTTTAGTTTCTTTCCTTCTAAGCTTAGAAAAGTTTAAAAGGTTATTCTATTTTTTTGTGTATCGAAATTAAGCTAAAGAATCAATGTATTGCTTAAAGTGACTCGCTTGAAATCCTGTTTCAATTGTGAAGAAATATCCTGTCATGCTGAGGCTCTCGAAGCATGATGAACGGAATCTTGTTTTTAATATCACCCTTCGAGTGCCTCAGGGTTGACATCCCGTCTTTAATAATGAAATGTAATTATCAGCATGGCAACAAACTTTTAAGCGCAAAGTATTCTCTTGAAGCTGCCCGGCTTTATGTCAATCCCGACGCAGGAGGGATCTGTTGAGCACTAGTACAAATGTTGGACAGATCCCTGTCTACCGGCAGGTAGGCCTCCTGCGTCGGGAAGATAATTCTTAAAATAATCTCAATATTCTTTAGGGTCATCTTCATCTATCACTGTCTAAAATGGTAAGCGATCGTATGTCAAACGGCAGAATCATCATATTATTAACTCGAAAATTATCCGGAGAAGCTTCCCCCGAAGAGTTGGATGAGCTATCAACTTATTTACAAACGAATCCCGAAGATCAATATTTATTTGAGCTGGTACAGGAATACTGGACCAAACCAAAAGACATTTCTGATCATACAGAAGACGATCTATTCGACCAACATTTCGACAATATCATTGAACAGGCAACTGAAGAGCAGGAAGATCAAAAAATACATTTTTCTTCCACTCCTGTGATCAATATCAGAAAGATCGCAAAAAAACTAAGCATTGCTGCAGCTATTATACTTGCGATCAGTGTGAGTTGGATCTACTATGCCACCCATCATTCCGCAAATACAAATGAAAATAATGAGATCGTTGCAAAGCCGGGTGCTAAGTCAAAGATGATCTTGCCCGATGGTACAACCGTATGGCTGAACAGCGGAAGCAGATTGACTTATTCCGGTAATTTCAAGGATTCCATCCGTTCTGTAGAATTAGACGGAGAAGCTTTTTTTGATGTGATGAAGGATGCAAAGCATCCGTTCATTGTTCATACATCAGGAATTGATATCCGCGTTTTGGGAACAGCATTCAATGTAAAATCTTATGCCACTGATGCTACCATTGAAGCTACATTGATCAGAGGGTTGATAGAAGTGGTAAAAAAGAATCAACCCGAAAGTCCGAAAGTTATTTTACGTCCTCATGAAAAACTGATCTTCAATAAAGATCAGCAAGCCATTACAACATCGGGTTATTATACTACCGGTGCCGACATCAAGAACAGCAGAGTTGCTGTGTTGCCAAAAGAAATTTCAATCATCCCTGTCCCTAAAAATAAGCCTGATACCGCTTTGGCAGAAACAGCCTGGATCTATAATAAACTGGTTGTTGACGGAGAGACCTTTGGTGAGTTCAGTAAAAAGATGGAAAGATGGTATAATGTTCACATCGTATTTCAGGATACAAAAGCGGCAGAATACCGCTTTCATAGTGTTTTTGAAAATGAGAGTATTGAAGAGGCATTAAAGGCATTACAACTGATCGTATCCTTTAACTATAAAATCAATGACAATGAAATAAAGATATCAGCAAAATAGCCAAAAAAAATCGGGAAATGCGCTAACATTCCCCGACGTAAACAGGCTAAAAAAAGAAGTATTTCCGGCTCGGTAAAGCAGAAGACTAACTATTCTTTAACCATAAAAACAAATGTATGAAAAAAAATGTACCTCCACGGGGGTCAGGTCGCACGAATGAATTACTAAAATTTCTACTGGTTATGAAACTTGCCATTTTGATAACTTTAATTACTGCCTATCAAGTTCAAGCAGGAGTTTTAGGTCAAACAGTTTCTGTAAGTGTTAAACAAACAGAAATCAAGAAGATCCTGAACAACATTGAACGTAATGGTGATGTTCGTTTTCTCTACAACTATGAACTTCCTGCGTTAAAAACAAAGGTTGATTTTGTAGCAGAAGATCTGCCCATGCGGACAGCATTAGACAAGCTGTTTGTGAATACAGAATTGTCTTATAAAGTGCTGGATAATAACCTGGTGGTTATTATGAGTGCATATGATAAAACAGCTGTAATTCCCACCGTCATTAAACTGGGTGGTAAGGTAACCGGCGAAAATGGGGAACCACTTTCGGGCGTAAGTATTTTGATAAAGGGAACCAATAAAGGTACTTCTACAGACAATACTGGTTCATTTAGCCTTGTTGCTGATAAAGATGCCGTTTTAGTGGTTTCTTACATCGGATATGTGGCTAGAGAAATACCTATTAAGGGTGAACAATCTATCAATATTAAACTGCTTCCTTCTTCTCAGGTATTGGATCAGGTAGTGGTGGTAGGATATGGTGTGCAAAAGAAAAGTGTGGTAACAGGTGCTATTTCCAGTGTGAAAGCAAAGGATCTGGAAGATATGCCAGTGGTAAGATTAGAAGATGCATTGAAAGGGCGTACATCTGGTGTTACTGTTTCCTCTAATTCGGGTATTCCCGGTGGTGGATCAACAGTGATGATCCGTGGGGTGACCTCAATCAATAATTTCGATCCTTTATATGTGGTGGATGGTGTTGTGGTTGCAGGGGGTATCGATTATTTGAATGCTGCCGATATCGAATCAATTGAAGTTTTAAAAGATGCTGCATCAGCTGCCATCTATGGTACAAAAGCAGCATCCGGTGTTATCCTTGTTACAACTAAAAAAGGTAAATCAGGTGCATTGCGTGTTAATTTAAGTTCTTATTACGGAACACAAGCTCCTGCAAAACAATTGAAATTATTAAATGCTACAGAATATGCTGCATTGCGTAATGAATCTTCTGCAGCAGCAGGTAACGGGATCTTATTTCCCAATATCAGTACTTTAGGAACAGGAACTGATTGGCAAAATACAATTTTCGACAACAGTGCGAAGATCCAGAATCATGAATTAAGTTTTAGCGGAGGTAATGACAAATCTACTTTCTTCGCTTCTTTCGGATTCTACCAGCAAGATGGTATCGTAGCACCATCTATTGCGAACTATCAAAGATTTTCTGTTCGGTTGAACTCAGCACATAAAATGAATTCCTGGTTGAGTTTCGGAGAAAATTTTTCTTATGCTTATACAAAGAGCAGGGGAGGTCTTGGTACCAATGATTATTTTGGAGGACCATTGAGTTCTGCCATTAATTTAGATCCTATTACTCCGGTAGTCATTACAGATCCTGCAGTATTGGCTCAAAATCCTTATGCAAATCATAGTACTTCATTGATGAGAGATGCTAATGGAAATCCTTATGGTATTTCTCCTTATGTTGGACAGGAAATGACCAACCCGCTGGCATATATTCAAACACAGCAGGGTAATTATGGTTGGGGCGATAAACTTGTCGGCAACGCTTATCTGGAAATTGAATTCATCAAAGGATTGAAATTGAAGAGCAGTATTGGTGGTGATCTCGCTTTCTGGGGTTCTGAAAGTTTTAAGCCTATTTATTTCTTAAGTGCAACAAATTCCAATTTGACCAGCACGAACTTTTCACGTAATATGAATAAGGCTTTCAACATGATCTTTACGAATACCCTTTCCTATACAAAGAGTATTGGCTTGCATAATTTCAGCGCTTTAGCCGGTGTGGAAGCAAGAAAGATGACTCAGTTTGGTGTAGGGGCTTCTTATGTAGGACTACCGGTGAACAGTTTTGGTGATGCATCTATGAACTTCACTGTTCCTGCAACTGATATGCATGGTAACGGTTATGAAGCTCAGCCTTATAATATTTCTTCGCTTTTTGGTCGTGTGACCTATGATTATGATGGCAGATTCCTGTTTACAGGTATTATCAGAAGAGATGGTTCATCTCATTTTGGTAGTAATAATGTATATGGAACATTCCCTTCTATGTCAGCAGGATGGATATTGAGCCGTGAAAGATTCTGGCCTGCCAATACGCCGATCAGTTTCTTCAAGTTGCGTGCAGGATATGGTGTGAATGGTAATGATAACCTCAGTCCATTCCAATATGTATCTACGATCAGTGGTGTAGGTACTTACCCTATCGGTGGACAACTGGTAACAGGTAATGCACCTCAAACCGTTGCTAACCCTAGTTTAAAATGGGAACAAACAGCACAGACAGATTTTGCATTTGATATGATCATGTTCAAAGACTGGAATTTAACTGTTGACCTTTTCAAGAAAAGTACAACCGGTATGCTGATGCAACCAAGTATCCCTTATTATATTGGTGCTTTGAATACACCATGGGCAAATATTGGTTCCATGGATAATAAAGGAATAGAAATTGAATTGGGATACAAGAAAAAAGTTGGACAGGTAGGATTTGATCTTAAAGCCAATGTAACTTATATCAAGAATGAAGTAACAAGTTTGGGAAATACCGCTTTCTTAACTTATGGAACAATGCAATCAAGTGCATATGAAGTAAGCCGTAAAGCAGTTGGCCAGCCAATTAATTCATTCTATGGATTTCAAAACTTAGGCATCTTCCAAAATGCAGCCGAAGTAAACAGTTATGTAAATAAAGCAGGCGGATTAATTCAGCCTAATGCAAGACCCGGTGATTTTAAATGGGCCGATCTGGATGGTGATGGAGCAATAACCAGTTCTGATCGTACCTATTTAGGCGATCCTACTCCTCATTGGATGTTTGGATTTACCGGATCAGCTACTTACAAAGATTTTGATGTGAGAATTTTTGTACAGGGTGCAACAGGAAATAAGATATTTCAACAATTAAGAAGATTAGATATTCCAACAGCCAATTATTCTACGAAAGCAATGAGCCGTTGGACAGGAGAGGGAACATCAACAGACTACCCAAGATTAATCGATAGTGATCCTAATAACAATTTCAATAATCCATCTTCTTTCTATCTGGAAGACGGTTCTTATGTAAGGATCAAAACTTTGCAGATCGGTTATAATATTCCCAAAAATATTTTAGCAAAAGCAAAGATCCAGAGTGCCCGTATTTATGTAAGCGGCAACAATTTGCTGACCCTTACTAAATACACAGGTTATGATCCTGAAATTGGTGGTACAGGCGGCGGTTGGTTATACAGTATTGACCGTGGTATTTATCCTCAGGCAAGATCATTCATGGCCGGTATTAATCTTACTTTTTAATCTTTAAACTTCTTATAATGAAAAATAATTTTTTAAAATACACTTTACTTATTGCCTGGGCAATGCTGATAGCATCTGCCTGCAATAAAAGCTTTTTGGATACACAACCCAAAGGGCAGGTATTGGAATCTAACTATTATCAAAGTACCAGCGAAGTTTACGCAGGATTGGTATCTATCTATGTGGCTACTGCTACAGAGACCTCCAATACGGCCAGTAACTGGTATTCTAATAAACTGGGACCATTGAACTCTGCAGGTGACGAATGTTATACCGGTGGTGGTAGTTCTACAGATATGGGAAGCTGGCAGGCATGGAATACGTATACCTTATCAGCAGCCAACGGTCCACAGGCAGGTTTTTGGGGAGTTGATTATGAAGGTATTTATAGAGCTAATTTATTATTGTCTAAGATCAGTGCGGGTGTTCCCGGTTTAGCTGATGCCGATAAGACAAGATTTATTGCCGAAGCTAAATTCTTAAGAGCGTATTTCTATTTTGAATTGGTAAGATTATTTCAAAATGTTCCTTTGATCACCGCTCCTTTATCTTCCGGCGATTGGTATACACTTACACAGGCAAAACCTGCTGATGTATATGCACAGATCGAAAAGGATCTGAATGATGCGATTGCAGGATTACCTGCTGTTATTCCTGCAACTGAAAGTGGCAGAGTATCAAAAGGTGCTGCCATGGCAGAATTAGGAAAGGCGATCTTATATCAGAATAATGCATCCCGTATGCAGGAAGCTGCAGGCTGGTTTGAAAAAGTAAGCAGCTCAGGTGTATATTCTTTATTGCCTAATTATGCTGATATTTTTAGCCCAAGCAATAAATTCAACAGTGAATCTATTTTAGAGATCGTTCACAGCACTGCTAAAAATTCATGGTGGGGAATGGATCCATTCCCGGGCAATTTGTATGTTGAAATGACAGGACCAAGAAGCTATAGCGGACCTACTTATTTTTCCGGTGGCTGGAGTTTTAATCCGATCATCACAACATTTGCAACTGCTATGAAATCTGATCCGCGTTATTCAGCTACTTGTGCAAACATTGATAGTATTGTTAATGCAGCACCGGGTCGCAGTTATGTAAAAGGCTATCAGAATACTGGATTCTTTATTCAAAAATATGCACCGTTGCAGCAATATGTAAATACAAGTGCACAGGCCGAATTGAATTTTCCGAACGATTATATTGAAATACGTTTAGCCGATGTTTACTTAATGGAAGCAGAAGCTTTGGTACGCGGCGGAGGTTCAGTGGCAACTGCACAAACCTATTTAGATAAGGTTAGAAAAAGAGTTGGTTTAGCATCAGTGCCTGCAACAATCGACAATATTTATAATGAAAGAAAATTAGAACTGGCGACAGAAGGACATCGTTGGTATGATCTGGTTCGTACAGGAAAAGCAGCATCAGCATTGGCTTTTAAAGGATTTAAAGCCGGAACACATGAATTGATGCCGATCCCTTTGAATGAACTGAATAATACAAAACTTGTTCAAAACCCAGGTTACTAATGACTAAATTATAATAAAATGAAAAAAGTAAAAATACTATGCAGCCTGTTGTTTGTGGTGATGATCACAATAAGCTGTACAAAACAATCCGGGATAGATCAAAATTTGGGATTCCTGAGCAGCGCTGCTTCCGGTAATACTGCGAAGATCTTCGATATCAGCAATGATAATTCCGGTAATGTAAAGATCACTCCAACGGGAGAAGGTGTTACTTCCTTTTTAGTAAGCTTTGGTAATGGAACAGGAGCCAACGCTTCTGCAACAGTATTGCCGGGTAATAATACCACCCATGCATATCCCGAAGGAACGTATACTGTATCGATCACTTCTACTGATATTGCAGGTCATACTGCAGTAGCCACCTATCCATTAACAGTTACTTATGTGGCACCTACCAATGTAAACATTACAACAGGTACCGACATGACTGTTAGTGCAACTGCTACGAATGCCAAATCATTTTTGGTATATTATGGAGACGTAACCAATGAAGTAGGAACCCCAATGGCCATCGGACAAACACTTCCTGCGCATATTTATCCTGCAACAGGTGCCCCTTTTGTTTTAAAGGTAGTAGCACAAAGTGGTGGAGTGGCAACAACAACAGTTACTAAGACTTTGTTTGGTTTTCCAATCGATTTTGAAAATGCCAATATCAATTATTTCTTTGGAACATTTGGCGGCGGCCAAGCTTTTGCTACGGTAGCAAATCCAAGTAAGACCGGATTGAATACAAGTGCGTTGGTGGGAAAATTTACTAAAGGATCAGATTCTTGGAGTGGTACTTATAGTCCCTTGGATAATCCGATCAATTTTGCTTATGGTAAAAAAGTAAAAGTGCTGGTATATAATCCTTCTGCAGCCAATATTGGTAAATCAATGAATGTAGAACTGGAATGGTATGTTGGAGACCCCGGACCTGCAAACCCATGGAATGCAATTCTAAGAGCTCCTTTAACCACATCCGGTGCATGGGAAGAACTGGTATTTGATTTTAGTACCATTTCTACGATACCTACAACATCTCCATTGCCAAGATTTACGCAACTGGTGCTTCGATTTAATGATGCAGCTGCCGGAAACGGAGACATCATCTACGTAGATAATTTCAGGCTTACTAACTAATTAAAAAAATGATTATGAAAAAAAATATAAAACAACTTTTTTCCATATTTATGTTATTGCTATTGATCAATAGCTGTAAGGAAAAAGATTATGTATTGGGAGATCTGACGGCTCCTCAAAATTTAGTGATCACCGCTGTTATTGTGGGACAGGATGGTTCACATCCAAATGGTGATGGAAGCGGAAATGTTAACATTAGCATCACTGCTAATAATGCTTTGTCTTATTCTATCGATTATGGCACCGGCTCAACGATCAGTTTGGTTAATTTACCAACGGGTACTACCTCAAAAAAATACACGAAACTGGGTGTAAACACTTACCGAATTACAGCAGTAGTGTACGGAAAAGGCGGAACATCATCCACCATCACAAAAGACATTATTGTGAGAAGTGATTTTACACCTGATCCAACCATTGTTTCCAATTTAACCGGTGGTACTTCTAAAATATGGGCGGTTGATCCAAGTGTTCCCGGCCAATTTGGTGTAGGACCATGGAGTAGTACATCCATCACTCCGGAGTGGTGGTCAGCATCAGTGAATGAAAAAGTAGGCTGCTGCAATTGTTTTTATACAGCGCATTTTACTTTCACAAAAAATTCAAATGGTACTTTTTCTTTAGCAGTAACAACACCTGATGGTGCGTTTACAAAAACAGGCTCTTTGACAAGCCTTCCCGGTATTCCTTCATCCGGTGGTGAAGCTTGTTATGCATATGGTGGCGGTAGTGGTGCATTTAGCTTTATTCCTGCAAGCACAGGATTGGCAGCATCTACACCATCCACTCAAACAAGTATTTTATTAGGCAGTACCAGCACATTTATAGGATATGGTGCTTTGCAAAATGAATATGAGATCATGGTATTAACACCCACCTATATGTATCTAAGGGTACAGGGAACAGAAACAGGAAATGCCTGGTATTTAAAACTAAAATCTTTGTAATATTAAATGATAGAACTTATCGGCTATTCATTAGCCGATAAGTTCTATTTTATTGAAAACAATTTTTCGGCTTAAGTTGAATGATATTTTGATGTAGCAATCAATGAAGTAGGTTATATAAACTAACCGATTCGATCATTTGTTTGCTGTCTTCTTTTGTTAGTGAAGACTTTTTTAAAAAAAACTAGTTCCATGAAAATTTCCAAGATACTGATCATTCTGTTGCTTCTTTGTTCTTGCAGTAAAGGTGGTGGTGACAATTCAGTTACACCTCCGGCAACATTGCCGGTATTAACAATTGTTGATGTTACTAAGGCACGTGATAATAAATTGACAACTAATTTCAGGTTCTTTATTAATGTTGATAAAAGCAGTACTTCTGTTATCACTGTCAATTATGCTACATCAGCAGGCTCGGCAGTTGCCAATAATGATTACACAACAACTTCGGGTACTTTAAGTATTGCAGCCAATCAAACACTGGCTTATATAGATGTGCCTGTTCGGGGTGATAGTTTGCGTCAGCCTGATCAAACTTTTTTTCTTCAATTAAGCAATCCAACAAATGCGACAATAGGCGGTACCGGAAAAGCAACCGGTACCATTCAAAATAATGGCACTTATTATCCGAGTGATAGTGCAGG
>CAIMKO010000450.1 GCA_903841915.1 uncultured Chitinophagaceae bacterium
CATCCGTGTCATCCGTGTTCTATCCTTCGCTTAAATAATAAATCAGAATCGGAGTTCAGTTTATTTTACCAGGAACACTGCAGGAACCGCACGTTGCCCTTCTTTATCGCTTGGTTGAATGGTTTGTTTACCGTTGATGAGCATACAACTGCTGCCGCCTCCATCAAGATTTAGTGCTTCTTTGCAATTTAAGTCCTGCAATATTTTCGCTTCCTGACCTAATGTGGCACCTTCTGCTTTATTGGGAAATCTTCCCTGAATCACAAGGACGATCAGTTTACCATCATTAGTATAACCCATGGCTGTTCTCGGATGCTTATCATTGATGGCTTTTCCGGTAAACATTTGCTCCGCCTCATTGGATATTTTTATCTGCGAGTCCTGTATCAAAACAGGCCCGCCTCCTACTGCAGTTTGCACTTTCCATTTCTTCAATGAAGTGATCTTTTTAGATTCTATCTGTTTCAATGAAGAATAGGCCGAAGAGTCTTTAAACGACGGAACGGGACTTTGAGAAACATAAGCATTATTTTTTGCAGTATCACTGAAGATCCATGCCACATCAGCATTACGATGCTTATCGATACCAATGGCTGAACGGAAAACATGTCGGTATGTGAACGTATCCTTTCCCTTGTTAGCTGTTGCTTGTATACTATTTGCTAATACATTACCATCATTCACCACGAGGTTCAAATTACTGTTATGCACAAATTCAAAAAAAGTACAGTTGACCACTAATAAAGGATGACCATCCTTTTCGAAATATTGAGAAGGTGTTAATCTGGTACCATTCTTAGCGTCTGCAACAAAATCGACTTGCTTGTTTTTTAGATCGGCAATAAAATAATAGGCAATATTTGGCCTGCCTTCAATACTATCGTTTGTAAAAAACACATGTGTTCCATTGGGTAATGGTTGATAAGCAGAATCTAGATTTTTCCAATGCAATTGTGCAGTCGTGAATAATGGAATACAAAAAAGAATGATCAGAATTTGTTTCATAATAGCTCAATTTATATACTGCTGATGATCGTAAAACGATGCAAAAACAGATGCCCTTAAATGCAAAAGTCTAATACCTAAAAGTAAATACTAATTATTATTCGGATTCTTTTATCTCCAGTTTCGGCAGAAGTGCCATTACCTGAATGATCAGTGCCAGCAGCACGAGGATATATAAAGCAGGTTTTATCTCGGGACATTCGCCCTGACGGCACATGGAAAAGATGATATAATTTTTAATGGCCCATCCTAAATGCAGCACCGCAAAGAAAATATTGGTTCTTTTTGCCCAGAGTTGCGGGGTGAGGAAGAGGATGATCATGATAATACAGAAAAAGCTGTGGGCTTTCCACTGTGAGCCGAAAGTGAGAGCATCATTCACTTTTCCGTTAATTCCGTTTAATGTTAAGTGTAATGAAGGCACTTCGATCCAGGGCAAAAAGCAAATGGCAATAACGAGTATTGCTGCAATGACACCTATTTGTTGCGAATACTTCATAAAAATAAAAGGATTACTCTCGTAATCCTTATTGATTGGAGGTCCAGAGCGGATTCGAACCGCTGTGGAAGCTTTTGCAGAGCTCTGCCTAGCCACTCGGCCACCGGACCTTGTTCGGCTGCGAAAATAACGTAATTCAGGTAATGAACAAATTTGATAATCAGAATCATCACAATTTTTAAATAAGTCTGATAAAACTATTTTGATTTAATCCAATGATACTTCAATACACCCTGCAATCTTCGCAAGTTTCACCAGTTCTTGCATAAGCCGCCTCTTTTTATACGGTTCCGACAATGTCGGAATTGAAAAAATGCGCAGCATATTTTTTCAAAGGATAAAAAGCAGTGGCGTTGCAAGAACGAAGCCCGCCGGCTCGAGGCAAAAGAATTAAATGGTTTATTCTTTTTTGCTTGTCCAAAAAAGAAACAAAAAAAGACAACCGAAAACGATAACAGCCCGTTTTCGGTGGGTTCCCTGATTTAGCATTTGTGCTACTGTGACTTCAACCATAGAGCAATGAGACCAATAAAATCAACCTTCCCTATTTAAGAGCTTTTTAAAAA
>CAIMKO010000451.1 GCA_903841915.1 uncultured Chitinophagaceae bacterium
ATGTTTCACTCAATGCTTTAAAGCCACCCAGGATATTCACAACTTTATGAAAACCTCTTGATTTTAAGATCGAGCTTGCAATCAATGAACGATAGCCACCCGCACAATGAACATAATATTTCCTGCTCTTATTCAGCATACTCATATTTCGATTAATAAAATCAAGTGGGAAGTTTTCTGCTGCCAGCAGATGCTGTGCATTATATTCACTTTCTTTTCGTACATCCAGAATATGTATGGTATCTGGGTTTGAATGATACAGATCTTCAAAATGTGCCGCAGTTATTTCTTCGATCTTGTCGATTTCGTTGCCTGCATTTTTCCAAGCAGTGATACCACCTTTTAAATATCCTAGTGTATTATCACAACCTACCCTTGCCAGTCTGATCACTACTTCTTCTTCTCTGCCTTCGTCTGCAATGATCAAGATCGGTTGCTGTATATCATGGATCAATGCACCTGCCCATGGAGCAAACTTGTCCTCGATACCAATAAAGACGGAGCCCGGAATAAATCCTTTTGGAAAAATATCTTTTGATCTTGTGTCTAGCACCAATGCATTGGTGGAATCCCATACAATTAAGAATTCTTCAGCGGTAAATGGGCGCGTGCCGCTTGCAATGACTTCATCAATATTGGCATAGCCATTTTTATTCATCCCCACATCTTTAGGAAAATATTGCGGAGGCTCTACCAGTCCATCTGTTACTTCTTTTATGAATTGCACTTTATTTAGATCAGGCCTCAATGCGTAGTTTAATTTCTTTTGAATACCTAATGTTGATACTGTTTCTGAACTCATATTTTTCCCGCATGCACTTCCGGCACCATGGCCCGGATAAATGATCACATCATCTGCCAAAGGCATGATCTTATTCTGTAATGAGTCATACAAATAACCGGCAAGGTCTTCTTTGCTGAGGTTGTTTTTTACAGCGAGATCAGGTCTACCCACATCACCGATAAATAAAGTATCTCCCGTAAATAATGCATGATCTTTTCCGTTTTCGTCGATCAGCAAATAAGTGCTCGATTCCATGGTATGCCCCGGTGTATGCAATACTTTAATGACGACATTACCGAGTTTTAGTTCTTCCCCGTCTGCCGCAATATGTGCATCAAATGTCGGAACTGCGGTTGGACCAAATACGATAGTGCCGCCTGTTTTTCTGGCAAGATCAAGATGGCCTGAAACAAAATCTGCATGAAAATGTGTTTCTAAAATATATTTGATCTTAGCGCCGTTTTTTTCAGCTAATTCGGTATAAGGCTTTGTTTCACGAAGTGGATCAATAATGGCAGCTTCTCCATTACTTTCAATGTAATAGGCAGCTTCTGCTAAACAGCCAGTATATAATTGCTCTACTTTCATGAATAACCCTTTTTTTAAATGATGTTGTAACAAATATCAAGTACCAGGAAAATGTATGAAATGATATTTG
Organism: uncultured Chitinophagaceae bacterium; assembly: GCA_903841915.1. Lineage (GTDB taxonomy): Bacteria > Bacteroidota > Bacteroidia > Chitinophagales > Chitinophagaceae > CAIQDX01. Next base: position 1,443 of record CAIMKO010000451.1, read on the forward strand.
TCAGGATTCTTCATAAATGTGATGACCGGAGATATTTTCAGCATTACAACAGAAAAATTTTGCGAACGGGCACAGCAACTATACATTTGCAGCCTCCCGGTGGGTTAGCTAAGTTGCCTGCCTGCCGGTAGGCAGGGCTAGAGCGTCCCGATTGGTATCGGGAAGGTCATGGGTTCTTAAAATAAAATGGGGATTAGCTCAGGTGGGTAGAGCGTCCCGATTGGGATCGG
>CAIMKO010000452.1 GCA_903841915.1 uncultured Chitinophagaceae bacterium
AATGAGGTTTTTTATTAGGGGGATGCAGATGAAAGATTAGTGTCGTTCTCTGCTGTAATTTCTGTTGTCTCTGCCGCGATCATGATCTTCAGATTTTCTGTCATCTCTCGATTGCTCATATCGGTTATTGTCTCTTCTTTCCTCAAATCTGTTATCACGTCTGTAGAAGTCATCTCTGTCATAGCCACGTCTTTCTATAGGTCTTGAATTGTTGTAAGCCATTACGGGTTGATGATAGCCATGATCAGAATAATTATTTCTGTATTGCGCATAACGTTCTCTGTACATATCCCCATTCATGTAAGGTCTTTCACCATAGACGGGCATTTTGCGACAATTGTACAAATCAAATCCTGCATACATGCCTGGTAATCTGCTGGAAAATGCCCATGCGCCATTATTTAGATAAATGAACTGTTGTTGACGAACATTATAATAAGCATCAATTTCAGGCATATAATAATACTCAGATTCAGCATATCCGCCGGCAATCCATGCAGGTAAACCTAATCTAACGTTTACATTAAAACCAAACTGTGCATTGCTGTAATTCATTACTGAAGTACTTGCAACAAATACGATGAGTAGAACTAGCTTTTTCATAAATCAAAGTTTTATAACCATACAATTCCAAATGCAATGCCAGAAATAAAAATCACTGTTATAGAAATGTGAATGCTTGAATAGTTGATCAGTTGCCTGGTTGATTCGTTTATGGGTTTATTGGTAGAGAACAGATAGAATTATTCATTTAAAATAGGCTGCTGTAATCAAATGAACTGTTTTACTTTTAATCTTTATTTATACAGAGATATGACAGCAGAAAGAACAGAAAAATTATTGAAAGTATTGCGGCAACGCCAATCCAACTTAACAGTAGTGATGGAGAATGTACAGGACCCACATAATATTTCTGCAGTGATGCGAACCTGCGATGCTGTTGGTATTCAGGATATCTATGTTTTGAATACAAAGATCCCCAGGCATAAGAAGTTCGGACCGAGAAGCAGCAGCAGTGCTGCCAAATGGTTATCCCTTCATCAGTTTGAAGATGCAACAACCTGTTTTGAAGAATTGCGCAAATATTATAAAAAGATACTCACCACACATCTGTCCACCGATGCCGTAAGTTTATACGAAATTGATTTTACCCAAAGTGTGGCCCTTGTTTTTGGTAATGAACATTCGGGCGTAAGTGATGAAGTAAGGGCTTTGGCAGATGGCAATTTCATCATTCCGCAAATGGGCATCATTCAAAGTCTTAATATTTCTGTGGCATGTGCTGTAAGTATTTATGAAGCCCATCGTCAAAAGAAACTGGCAGGGCATTATCAGCAGGCTTCATTGCCCAATGACAGGATGAATGCATTGATGACCGAATGGGGATTTGCTGATGATGAAGTATCAACCATTAACTCAACCGAATGAAAAAATTACTAGGGCTGTTTGCTTTGCTGTTAATGACAAACATTGTGTTGAGTCAACAGATCAAAAAAGTGAAGATAGGGGATGTATTGAAGATGATCGACACAAGTACTGTTCCATTGGTCATTAATTTTTGGGCAAGTTGGTGTCAGCCCTGTGTGCATGAGATCCCCTGGTTTGAAAAAAATATTCAGCCTTTGGAATCAAAAGGGGTGAAACTTATTTTGGTAAGCCTTGATCTCCAGGAAGATTATCCCAAAGCTTTGGCTTCTTTTGTTCAAAAGCAAAACTATCGATCAACCATTCTTTGGCTAGATGAAAGCAATCCGAATATGTTTTGCCCGAAGATCGATCGTTCATGGGATGGCGCTATTCCGGTAACATTGATGGTCAATAATAAAAAGAAGTATAAACAATTCTTTGCACAGCAATTACCTGAACCCAGATTGAAACTGGAATTACAAAAGCTGCTGGAGTAGTATCAACCCTTTTCTTTTTCTTCTAGTTCTCTTTTCTCCACTTCTGCCTGTAAATAAGTGATGCTTACATTCAGCTCAAATCCGATCAATAAGATCAGTGAATTGAAATACATGATGAGCATTATGATCAATACGGTGCCGATAGAGCCGTATATTTTATTATAGCTGGCAAAATGATTCACCCAATAAGAAAATCCCAATGTGGTAAGCAGTGTTAATGCAGTTGCTAATATCGAACCGGGAGAAAATATCGCCCAGCGTTTTTTTACCGATGGGGCATATTTATAGATAAATGCGATACCAAAGAATAAAACACTGATAATAATGATCCACCTTACCGTATTCCACCAGGGTAATGAAGTTATTTTCTTGTAATGGAAAATACCTCTCAGGATGCCGGCCAATTCTTCCTGTCCTATCAAAACCAATGCTGTTGCCAAAACCAGCAATACCAATATAGCGGTGAGTTTTATCGCTCTCCATCGCTGATGCAGGAAGAAATTCTTCCTTTCAGAGATAGACTTATCAAAAGCCCTGATGATCCCTATCATCGCATTCGATGCATAAAACATCAGCAAAATAAAAC
>CAIMKO010000453.1 GCA_903841915.1 uncultured Chitinophagaceae bacterium
GCCGCATCACAGGGAGAAGTGATATAATTTCCACCTCCTTTAACTTGAATGCTTACACCTTTCTTTAATTGTTCAATGGTTTCTTCCGTTACTTCATTTTTGACCTGAACCAGATAGGTTCTCTTATGCGGCACTTTACTTTCGAATAAAAGTTTGGTCACTCTTTTATTGGTGGTGAGGATCAATAATCCTTCCGAATGATTGTCCAATCTACCAATGGCATGAATGCCTTCGGGAAAATCAAAATCAATATCGCCTAATAAACCCACTTTATCAGGACTGATGAACTGCGATACCATATTATATGGCTTATGCAGAATAAAATAACGATAATGGGGAATATTCATAGTAAGTTAAACGTGAAAATAGCTTATTTAAAATAAGAATTTCACAGTCTGTTCAATTTTGATCTTTATCAGAACAGTTCTACCAAAGAATACTTTTATTAGAGCAATTATATTAATGATTTAAGTTAAAAAATCGATACATTTAATATACAATTTTCTCCTATGAGTACTACGGTAAACCGCAAGCCAGTAAGCTTTACGAGCGATTCGAAACGAGTGATAGCAAGATTTTTTTATCCCGGTCCTGAAACCCGTGTCCTATCTATCATTCAGAAGGTAAAAGATATGCCAGATGAAGCTGCAAAGCTTACATTGAATCAATCCTTACGTGATTTCTCTTCTCGTCATCGTAACATTTCTCGAATTTTTCAGAAGCATTTTTCCAGAATGCGGGATATGCTCAATGGTAAAGCAGGTGAAGTAAACGATTTGCCCGAATATAAAAGACTTCTGATCGGCGCTTATTTTACTTCAGAATACAGTATTGAATCCGCGGCATTCTTTAATCCATCCATGGTGGAAGATCCTGACCAAAGCGGATTGCAGGCAGGGCAAAAAAGAGTGATCATCAGTTTCAGGGCAACCGGAGAAGGTCATATTTCATCCATTGTTTTCAGAGGAGGAATTTTGGATGCCGATAATAATCTGGAAATAAAGCCAACCGGCAGATTGATCGATGAAGCAGAAGTAATCAAAAATTATATCTACAAAAAGGAAATATTTTGGCAGAAGTTAATTGAGATGCATGCAGATCAGCCCATTGTTAACATTGTGATGGACAAACTCGGAAATGAATTTGATTATAATGAATTGAATAGTGCCATTGATCAAACAAGAAGGGCAATGAATCCCGATGATCTGCAAAAGAAGATATTACAAACGATGAGTTGGTTGGGTGCTTCGCATTATGAGATCACTTTCTCCTTAGATACGGGCATATCTGATCGTGTCATATTTCCAATTGCTGCTGCAGAAAGCAACGGAATTGAGGATGCACGTTTCATGAAGTTTACGGATGATGATGGGAGAGAGCGATATTATGCAACGTATACTGCCTATAACGGATTTACCATTATGCCAAAACTGATCGAAACAAAAGATTTTTATCAGTTTAAAGTAATGCCGATACTGGGAGAGAATGCACAGAATAAAGGCATGGCTTTGTTTCCGAGAAAGATCAATGGCAAGTATGTGATGCTGTCGAGAATCGACGGTATCAATAATTATATCATGTTCTCAGAAGATATTAATTTATGGGGTGATGCCATCAGAATTCAGGAGCCAAAATTCCCATGGGAATTTATACAGGTAGGTAATTGCGGTTCTCCTATTGAAACAAAACACGGATGGTTAGTGATCACGCATGGTGTGGGTACCATGCGTAAATATTGTATCGGTGCGATGTTGCTTGATCTGAATGATCCGACAAAAGTGATCGGAGAACTTACTGAACCTTTATTAACGCCAAATGATGAAGAAAGAGAAGGCTATGTTCCTAATGTAGTTTATTCCTGCGGTGCCCTCATCAATAATAATGAATTGGTATTGCCTTATGCCATGTCTGATACAGCTTCAACCTATGCAACAATTCATCTGGATGATTTATTGCAACAGTTGATCCCATCTAATTACAACCAAAGTTATTCTAATAAGAAAGCTCGTGCTCATATTTTAGTGGTGGAAGATGAAGTAATGAGTCAGAAGATAATTGCACAGATATTAAAATTTGAAAACTATGATGTAGAAATTGCACCGGATGGAGTAGTGGCATTAATGGAAATCGGAAGAAAGAAATTTGATCTGATATTATCTGATATAGCCATGCCTAATTTGGACGGCTATCAATTACTTGAGTTCATTAAAAAATTAAACATCAGTATACCCGTTGTATTTCTTTCCGGATTCACCAGTGAATCTGAAAAAGTAAAAGGCCTCAGTTTGGGGGCAGTAAATTATATCAATAAGCCCATTGATCCCCAAGAACTGCTGTTAGCAATAAGCAATATTCTGAACAGATAAAATAACTTCTGTAGAAGGCGTTTCTGCTTCAAAATATGGTGCAGCAATCAACCATGCCATATGATAAGCGATGGTGCTTTCAGCACCCTGGTTACGATTGATGCCAAATTCCTCAATGCCATCATTGCATCCTGATGAATCAGTATCGTATAATGGCAGATCAAGATCATTATAACCAAGGAACCATTTGAATGAAGTACGTAACTTATCTGCAGATGCCTGATCTTTTTTCAATTGGTTAATGCTGTCATACAATACAACCATTGCCATGGCATCTATAGGTTGTTGCGCAAACAATTCATAGTCTTCATCCATTCGCAACCATCTTCTGTTTCCTATTAATGAAAGGTGATCACTGAGGAAGCATTTTGATTCCAGAAATGCAGTGGTGGCATCTGCAACTGCTAAGAATCTTTCTGAACTGGTAAGTTCATATGCTTTGTACAATGCTGCAGGTAATAATGCATTGTCATAAGTAATGATCGTTTCATACCATTGCCAGTTCTCTTTGCTGCATGCATCATAACCATCGCATAATATCGTTGCCAATTCGCTGATCATTTTTACAAATCTGTCCTGATCCGGAAATCTGTTCACATAATGATATAATCCCAAGATGCAATTTGCATATCCGCGCGGATGATTTAAATGTTTTATCTGATTGAGAGATCGGTGAAAAAGTTCATGTCCTAATTGGAACAGATCATCATTTGGAGCAAAGCGAACCATATAACCTAGTGCCCAAATTGTTCTACCGAAAGCATCTTCAGAATGATCATTCTCGAATAGTGTATGCGAGTATGTCATGAAATTATCAAAGCTTCCATCTTTATGTTGCATATGATTAATATAGGAAAGGTATCTAACCGCTAGTGTTATGTATTTTGGGTCTTTAAATTGTTGGAAAGCCATCATGCTTAACAAGAGTGCTCTTGCATTATCATCCAGGCAATACCCTGTTTTATAATTTGGTGTACAACCAAGCGCATGTTGCAAAATCGCAGTACTATCGGTCAGCCTGAATAAATGTTGGGGGTTGAACGGAAAGTCGATCAATTGATATTGTAGATCAGTTGTCTGCGGTAGAACTTCTTCTGTAATTTTTTCAAACACATCTATATATGCTTTACCTATCAATGGCCATGCAATGGAACGCCCATATGCATAGGCTTTCTGTTGCATTGTTTTTAGTTTCAATGGTTCATCGAGCAACTCTATTACTTGTTTAGCGAGCGTTGCTGAATCTCCAAAACCAAAGAGATTGCCCCTGCCATTTACCAATATTTCTTCGGCATGCCAGTATGGTGTTGAAAGAACTGCACATCCACCACCCAATGCATAACAAAGTGTTCCACTGGTGATTTGGGCTTTATTGAGATAAGGGGTTACATAAATATCAGCAGATAAAAGATCGGTCACCAATTGAACCTCACTAACATATTCATCAATGAACTGAACATTGTTTATCAGATTTAAATTGCTGACCATCTGCGTTAACCATTCGCGGTATTCTTCACCTGCATGTCTAACCACATGCGGATGTGTTTTGCCCATAATTACATACAATGTATCAGGATGTTTAGAAACGATTTCGGGTAATGCTTTGATAACAGTTTCAATCCCTTTGTTACGACCGATCAATCCAAATGTGAGCATTACTTTTCTTCCGATCCATGTTTTGGGAGAGGCGGGGAGTGATGATCTCATTAACTCAAAATCAGGAACGCCATGTTCGATACAAGCTATTTTGGAAGAAGGCACTTCATACACTTCTTTTAAGAAATCAATGGCCAGTTCACTCATCACTATTAAACGGGAAGAATATGTAGCGATCTTCTTTAATACTTCTTTCTGATGAAAGTTTGGTTTCTGTAAAACGGAATGGAGGGTTGTTACAATCGGTATTTTGAGGAGACGCATCAATGACAGTAACAAGACGCCACTGTTCCCACCGAATATGCCGTATTCATGTTCGATCAAACATACATCTGCATCAGTATGATTGATATAGTTTGCAACTTCGATATAATCGCTTTTATATTGATCCCTTATGGTCTTAGTTACGATGGAAGGGTAATGGTAGGTTTGTTCAGTATCATTCATTGCTATTACTTCAATTTCAATATCTATTGATTGAACTAGAGCTGCTTTTTGCAAGGCATTGATGAGGTTTTCAGTAAATGTAGCAATGCCACATTGCCTAGGCGGATAGTTTCCGATACAGATGATTTTCATAGTCAATTGTTTTAGGTCTTGGAAATCAATAGAGCCAAAAGCTGTTGATCATAATAAGTAATGTTTTGTTTTACCCTGTCTTTTGGTCTATTTGTTTGTAGCGGAAATCATGTCAAGAACTACAAGAACATTACAGTGATCTTCTAAATTTTATGCTGCCTGTGTAAAAACTTTAGGCAGTAACTAAAATTCATTTAACAAAAGAATAGAATTAGTTAAAAAAGTAGCGTAGTGTATGTTATAGAATAAATGTAGTCGATTAGATTACAAAGGAAGCTTGATTTATGAATAAATACAGGAAATTCAGCTTAATCGTTTCATTAAAGTATCATCAATCTTTTTAAAAAGATGATAAGGTTTATAGACCCTCCATTCGGGGATTTCCATTAATTCAATATAGTAGTTCAGTTTTTTCTTTTTAAAATCGTATTGTGTGGCTTCGGGCATATTCAATGCCACGATCCAGCCATTCTCTTCACTCACTTCTTCATACCATTCCTGATAATAGTCTCTGTCGCCGCTGTGAAAATTCAAAATGTTTTCGGTGATGAGGATATACTTAGTGATATTCTGTTTGGAAAAATGATCGATCACTTCTCTTTTCAGTTCCATGATATCATTTTCAATGGCATCATTCCATTCACCGATCATTTCAATGATGATAAAATTTAACTCGTAATCTACATCGATCACTTTCAGATACAGGGTTCTGCTGCCGAAATCATCCCATTGCGGATGGATATAATAATTATAAACTGTTTGTGAGAACTCGAACTCGCTGTATTCGCGACCATAAAAAGGTGATCTTTTATCCTCC
>CAIMKO010000454.1 GCA_903841915.1 uncultured Chitinophagaceae bacterium
CAAGCTAAATTAATGTTGCGCGCATTTGAATACTGGTATGGCCCCTATCCTTTTTATGAAGACAGTTATAAATTAGTGGAATCTCCGCACTTGGGCATGGAACATCAGAGTGCCACAGCTTATGGCAATAAATTCATGAACGGTTATTTGGGAAGGGATCTCAGTGGAACAGGCTGGGGATTGAAATGGGATTATATCATTGTCCATGAAAGCGGTCACGAATGGTTTGCGAACAACATCACTACAAAAGATATTGCCGATATGTGGGTGCATGAAGGTATCACCGATTACAGCGAAACCCTGTTCACAGAATATTATTACGGAATCGAAGCGGGTAATGATTATAATTATGGTCAGCGCAGAATGATTCAAAACAAAGAGCCTGTTATAGGTTTCTATGGTGTAAATAAAGAAGGCAGTGGTGACATGTATCCAAAAGGCGCGAACCTAATGCATAGTATCCGTCATTCAATGAATAATGATGAAGCATTCAGACAGATTCTGCGCGGATTGAATAAAACGTTTTATCATCAAACCGTCACTACACAACAGGTAGAAGAATATATCAGCAAACAGGCAGGATTCAATTATCAGAAAGTATTTGATCAATACTTACGGAATATCAATATTCCTGTGCTGGAATTTTATAAGGATAGTATTGCTTCAACGATCACTTATCGATGGATCAATACGGTAAGCGGATTTAATTTACCTATTGTGCTTGTCCCGTCTTCCAAAAAAATATTGGCCAATACCGAATGGCAAACAAGCTCATTTAAGACTGATGACCTTATTTGGTGGAACAGCAAGAACATTGAACGTTTATATTATGTAAAAACAAAACAATTGTCTTCCAAGCCCTAAGTAAAGTCCTTCCATACAATGAGCAGCCTCCGCAAACAAACCATTATTTCAAGCCTTCTGGTCTATATCGGCTTTTTGGTGGGTGCTGTCAATACCTACATGTATGCAAAGAATGGATCCTTTACTCCTGAGCAGGTAGGTTTAACGAAGATATTTCTTGACCTGGGGCAGAACATGTATGTATTTGCCAGTTTAGGTGTGATACCGGTGATCTATAAATTCTATCCTTATTATAAAGACAATCTTGCAGATAAAAAAAATGATCTACTCACCTGGGCATTAGTAGCATCTTTGATCGGATTTTGTTTAGTAGTGATAGGCGGTTGGTATTTAGAACCACTGATTATTCGTAAATATTCTGCCCGTTCACCTTTATTGGTCCATTACTATTACCTGATATTCCCTTTTGCATTGGGTATGCTTTTGTTTTCAGTGATTGAAGGATTTTGCTGGGTGATACAAAAAGCAGTGATCAGTAATTTTCTGAAAGAAACGGTGATGCGTTTGATCACTTCGATATTTATATTTCTATTCTATTTCAAGGTCATCAGCTTTCCTGTATTCATTTATTTCTTTACATTTTTATACTTCTTCATCTTTATTATTTTGTTGATCTATCTCTATATCAATAAAGAACTGCATTTTACTTTTACGGTAAGCAGGGTTACAAAAAAGTTCAAGAAAAAGATGTTTCAAATGCAGGCCTTGCTTTTTGGGGGAACATTGATACAGTCAATGGCTGCAACGATAGATAGTTTAGTGATCGCGGGATTTCAGAATCTGGGCGCAGTTGGTGTTTTTACAATAGCACAATATGCTGCCAATATCATACAGGTTCCACAAAGAAGTATACAATCCATTTCTGTTGGTGTATTATCAAAAGCATGGAAAGACAAGGACCTGAAAGAGATCAATCGCATTTATCATCGTTCCTCTATCAATCTGTTATTGATGTCTCTTTTTATTTTCGGCAATGTTTGGCTGAATGCAAGACAGGGTATTGAAGCATTGCATTTACAAAAAGAATACTTGAGCGGATTATATGTGATCATGATCATTGGCTTTGCCAGAATAGTGGATGCAGGAACGGGAGTAAATGGCTTGATCATCGGGACTTCTACTTCCTGGAAGTTTGAGTTCTTCAGTGGTGTTATTCTACTGGCATTTCGTTTACCGCTTACCTGGTTTCTTGTAAAGAATTACGGAATCATTGGTTCTGCTTGTGCAGAGTTAGCAGCTTATTGTGTTTATAATTTTGTACGATTTGAATTCTTAAGAAGAAAGTTCAAAATGCAGCCATTTACCATGAAATCTTTATACTCACTCCTATTGGCTGCTGCTGCATATTTTGCCTGTTATTATTTAATGAGGGGAATTAGTGGCTGGACAGGTATATTCTTAAGAGCTATTATATTCTCAGTGATGATGATCGGTGGAATATTTTATCTGCAACTTACTCCTGATGCACATCAGTTGTTGGATAATTTTAAGAAAAGGATAATGAAGTAAAGATTCAAGAATCAAGATACAAGATTCAGGATTCAAGGTTCACGACTAATGAATAACTCTTCCTGCAGCAGTAAATCGATTCTTCCAGTAAGGATCATTTAGATCGCTGATGGTCACCCCGCCGCTTGTAGAAGCATTGGCAAATCGGTTATTGATGATATAGACACCAACATGAGAAATCAACTTACTTTTTTTACCACTGGTATGAAAAAAAACAAGATCACCTTCTTTCAGATCTTCTGTTGCGATCTTATCACTCATGGCATATTGTTCCTGCGCCGTACGAGGCAGTTTAACATGATATACATCGCCTAAAATATTCTGAGTAAAAGCCGAACAGTCAATACAATTCTTCGTATTTCCACCCATGCAATATTTAGTACCCCACCACTCTTCTAATTTTTGCAGTAAGGATACATTGGAAACCTTTTCTACGGAAGCATCCATCATGACTGCATATTTTAATTGCAGCCAGTCTGCTCTTTCAATATTTGCCTTGGCAACAGCATCAGCTGAATTAGCAGAACTATCGCTATTGTTTTGATTTTTACTGGTTGCTGTTTTATGTTTGGAGGTAACGGTATTACCGGGTGTTACTTCTATTTCATTAATGAATTTAGGCTCTTTTCTGGTTGATTTCTTTGTAGCTTTTGCTGATGAATTATCCTTGGATGTGATCTTGCTTGCTGGACGGCAAGCCGTCAGGTAGCTAAAGGATATTATTATGATTATTGCAGATACTGATCTCATATTGAAGCTGCAAAGTAATTGTCCTGAACTGTTACTGCAAAATCTCTTTACAAGTTTTTCACAAAGTTTGCGAATAAACAGCTTTGTGGATAAGTGAAAGCAGTAAAGAACCCAACTTGTTTCGATATTTGGCGTTGATAGACATATATGCCGCAGTTTTCTCATTTACACGTTCATACACAGTATTCTTTGCTTGATGGTGCAGCAGGGATCGATAGTTTATACAAAAAAGCAGCAAAGAATAATATGCCGGCCATTGCCATTACTGATCACGGCAATATGTTTGGTGCATTTGAATTTGTGGCACAGGCCTGGAAGAATACAAAAGTGGTGGGCAAAGATCCTAATGGAAAAGATATTCTTGAACCTGTGATCAAACCTATTGTAGGTTGTGAGTTTTATGTGGTAAGAGACAGGCATGCAAAAGTCTTTACAAAAGATGTAAAAGACGAGCGTTTTCATCAGGTATTGCTGGCAAAGAATAAACAGGGTTATCAGAATCTGATAAAACTTACGTCTCTCGGATATATTGAAGGCATGTACAGCAAGTATCCGCGAATTGATAAAGAACTGATCGAAAAATATCATGAAGGACTGATCGCTACTACCTGCTGTTTAGGTGCTTATGTGCCACAAACCATTTTAAAGGAAGGTGAAGAAAAAGGAGAACAGGAATTTAAATGGTGGCTGGATATGTTTGGGGAAGACTATTACATAGAAATTCAGCGGCATAATATCAAAGAGCAGGAGAAGATCAACCCTATACTCTTAAAATTTGCTAAGAAATATAATGTACCCATCATTGCAACAAATGACAGTCATTATACAGAACGCGATGATTTCAATGCACATGATATTTTATTATGCATCAATACCGGCGAAAAACAAAGTACACCCGGCTTTGATGATTTTGTAAATGATGAGCTGCATATTAAGAACCGTCGTTTTAAATTTCCAAACGATCAATTCTATTTTAAGAGCAGTGAAGAAATGAGTGAACTCTTCAGTGATATTCCTGAATCGATCGATAATACTAATGCCATTGTAGATAAAGTTGAGATACTGAATCTTAAAAAAGATATTCTGCTTCCTGCATTTCCGATCCCTAAAGAATTCAAGATCCATGTGGATGATAATTTGAATCAGTGGGAATTCTTAAAACATATCACACAGGAAGGGGCAAAGAACCGTTACAGTGATCTTACACCTGAAATAGAGGAAAGACTTGACTTTGAGCTATTCACCATTAAAACCATGGGGTTTGCAGGTTACTTTTTAATTGTGAGTGATTTTATCAGAGCAGGAAGAGAAATGAATGTATTTGTAGGTCCGGGTCGTGGTTCTGCTGCGGGCTCGGTTGTTGCATTTTGCATCGGCATCACGAATATAGATCCGATAAAATATAATTTACTGTTTGAAAGGTTCCTGAATCCCGATCGTAAGTCAATGCCCGATATTGATACGGATTTTGATGATGAGGGCCGCCAAAAAGTGATTGATTATGTGGTGGAAAAATATGGCAAGAATCAAGTAGCACAGATCATTACTTATGGCACGATGGCTGCCAAGAGCAGTATCAAAGACGTTGCCCGCGTAATGGATCTTCCTTTACCGGAAGCCAATGCATTGGCGAAGATGGTACCCGACAGACCCGGTACAGAATTGCGTCGTGTATTGAAAGCTCCACTCACTATTAAAGAAGGTGAAAAATCATTAGAAGAAAAAGAAGGCTATCAGCAGGATGATATTGAGAACATCAAGAAACTTCGTGAGATCTATAAAGGGGATGATATAAGAGCACAGGTTTTAAAGGAAGCAGAACGTTTGGAAGGTTCTGTGCGTAATACCGGTATTCATGCCGCAGGTATCATCATTGCCCCAAGGGATTTGACAGAATTAATTCCTGTCGCAACGAGCAAAGAATCTGCTTTATGGATGACGCAGATCGAGGGTGGCACGATTGAAGATGCAGGTGTAATTAAAATGGACTTTTTAGGGCTGAGAACCTTATCCATTTTAAAAACTGCTTTGGAGATCATCAAAGAAATACACGGCGTTACGATCGATCTGGATAATATCCCATTGGATGATGAAAAGACCTTTTATCTCTATCAGCGCGGTGAAACAAACGGAACATTTCAGTTTGAAAGTCCGGGTATGCAAAAATACCTGCGTGAATTAAAGCCTGATACTTTCAATGATCTCATTGCAATGAATGCATTGTATCGCCCCGGTCCTATGTCTTATATCCCCAGCTATATTGCACGTAAGCATGGCAAAGAAAAAGTAGTGTATGATCTGGCGGTGATGGAAGAATATTTGTCCGATACTTATGGTATTACCGTGTATCAGGAACAAGTAATGTTGCTAAGTCAAACCATTGCAGGATTTAGCAAAGGAGATGCGGATGTATTGCGAAAAGCAATGGGAAAGAAACAGAAAAGTGTGCTGGATAAAATGAAGAAACAATTCATTGAAGGTGCTACTGCAAAAGGACATGCTGCCGAACCATTAGAAAAAATATGGACGGATTGGGAAGCATTTGCCCAATATGCATTTAATAAATCACACAGTACCTGTTATGCATTGGTGGCATATGAGACCGCATATTTAAAAGCTCATTATCCCAGTGAGTTCATGGCAGCTGTTTTGAATCATGCAGGGGCCATAGAAAAGATCACATTCTTTATGGAAGAGTGCAAGCGCATGGGATTAAAAGTTCTGGGGCCGGATATCAACGAATCGCTAAAAGGCTTTGCTGTGAATAAAAAAGGCGAGATACGTTTTGGTTTGGGCGGACTAAAAGGGGTTGGTGATAATGCCATTGAAAATATCATCGCCGAAAGAAATAAAGACGGATTGTACAGTAATATTTTTGATTTCATCAAAAGGGTGAATCAAAAATCTGTCAATAAAAAATCATTGGAAAGTCTGGCATACAGCGGTGCCTTTGATTGTTTTCCGATCATGCATCGTGCACAATATTTTAATATTCCTGATGGTGAAAGACAAAGTGGCTTAGAGAAAATAGTGGGATATGGTCAGGTTCAAAATTCATTGACAACAGGCACAACAAATACTTTGTTCGGTGACCTGCCGCAAGTAATGGATGTTCCGCCTCCAAAGATCGCAACCTGCGAACCATGGACATTGACTGAATTACTGGAACATGAAAAAGATGTAACCGGTATGTTCATGAGCGGTCATCCGCTGGATCATTATAAATTCGAGTTGAAGTATTACGGCATTATGCAGTTAAGTGATTTCAATGAATTCAAAGATTCCGTAACACTCTCCGCATCCAATACAGGCAAGCCTTTCAAGGTTGCAGGATTGGTAGTAGATGTGCAGCACCGTGTGACCAAAACAGGGAAAAACTTCGGTTCATTTGTGATAGAGGATTTCAGTGGTAAAACAGATTTTATATTGTGGAGTGAGGATTATGTAAAGTATCAGCATTATCTGGAAAAAGGTCAGAATATTGTTATCACAGGATTCTTTCGTCAGCGCTATAATCAACCCAATGTATTTGAGTTTAAAGTGACCAGTATGATGCTTTTAGAAACCATCAAACAAACGATGACCAAGAAC
>CAIMKO010000455.1 GCA_903841915.1 uncultured Chitinophagaceae bacterium
GTTTCCTGCAAAAGTTAATTCTTTTGAAAGCAACCGCACTAACTGAATCTTTATCGCGAACCTTATCCCCGATCATTAAACCAAAGCTTTCTTCGCCCCCTACTATATAATTTTCTTTTCCTTCCTTTTCCAGGATCAAAGAAGCGATCCATTTAAAGCCGGTGAGAACAGAATAATATTTCACGCCATTTTGTTCGGTTACATTTCTGGCCATTTCTGTTGAAACGATCGTTGAAACGGCCATATCATTTGCTTTTGTGATGCCTTTGCTTTTTCTCGCTTCGAGCATATAGGCAAATGCTAAAACCAATGTTTGGTTTCCGTTCATCAGCACCCATTCGCCTTTGTGGTTTTTTACACCGATACCAACGCGGTCAGCATCCGGATCTGTTCCCAATAAGATATCAGCATCCAGTTCTTTTGCTTTCTTCAAACCAATGCTCATGGTTTCGCTTTCTTCAGGATTGGGATAAATAACCGTTGGGAAATTACCATTGGGTGTTGCCTGTTCTTCTACTATGTGGACATTTGTGAATCCGTAAGCCTGTAATGCTTTTGGCACCAGCATAATACCCGTTCCATGAATAGGCGTATATACGATCTTCAGATCATGTTGTTTAGCGATCACTTCAGGATACACACTTAACCCCTTTACCATTTCAATATATCTATCATCCATCTCTTTGCCGATGATAGTGATATTCGCTTCCCCACCACTCCATTTAACATCATCCACACTATGAATGGCTTCCACTTCTTTGATCACATTCGTATCATGCGGTGAAACCAATTGTGCCCCATCATCCCAATAAGCTTTGTAGCCATTGTATTCTTTAGGATTATGAGAAGCCGTACAAACCACCCCTGCCTTACAACCTAAAGTTCTGATAGTGAAACTCAGTTCAGGTGTAGGTCTTAAGGCTTCAAACAAAAAGACTTTGATGCCGTTTGAAGCAAAAACGTTTGCAGTAGTTTCGGCAAAGAAGCGTCCGTTATTTCTGCAATCATGTGCTATGGCCACTTTTATTTCTTCGCCCGGAAAACTCTTTTTCAGATAATTGGCAAAGCCCTGAGTGGCCATACCCACCGTATATTTATTCATACGATTGGTTCCTACACCCATGATACCGCGAAGTCCGCCGGTACCAAATTCAAGACTTTTGTAAAATGACTCTTCTAAGTCGGAAGGATTGGATTCCTGTAATTTTTTGATCTGTTCTTTTGTATCGGCATCGTAATTGCCGTTCAGCCATTCATTAATGTTTTTCAGAGTAGCAGCATCCATGATTATAGTTTTAGAATTGAATTTTATGATTATTGAAAAGCAATTTTAAGAAGATTTGTTGATTAATTTACCAATGCTCCCAACACTTCTCCATCCTTCACTTTTACTTGAATATGATCTTGTAAAGTTGTGGCGATAGATAACCCAACATAATCAGGTTTTACCGGATATAATTTGTGCATCCTTTCCACCTATACCAAAGTTTGAATCCTTTTGGGATGAAAGCTGAGTAAAGGTTTCAGCATATAGAGCAATGTTTTGCCGCTGTTTGCAACATCGTCAACAATGATCACATTTTTATTGTCGAAATTAATTTCCTCACTCAATGTGATATCGACAGGAAAATCTTTATCCAGGCTTGCAGAAATTACCTGAAACGGAATGGACAAATAAGGTTTTAATAAAACAGCGATCTTTTCTGCGATCACCAAACCGTTTGTTCGTACACCAATGATGATGAGTTCGGCAGCATCGCCCTGCAATTGTTCTGCTATTTCCAATGCCAGCCTTTGCAGTTTATAACCGGCTTCTTCCTGGGTAAGTATATAATTATTATCGGCCATAATCAAAATTTCATACTCAAATGTAATAACAAACGGTGTATAAATTTGTATGGAACACAGATGACACAGAATAGACAGATAAAACCGGATTTTTTATTCGGCTTTGCAGAATATGGCTTGGCAAATCCTTACAAAAGGAATCTCAGCTACAACTTCAAATAATGTTTTTTGTAATGAATTAAGTTAATCGGCGAAAATCTGTTCCATCCGTATCATCTGTGTTCCATTCTTCAATCTATTTGCAATTCAAATCAATTATCTTAGCGGTATAACTGTTGCCTTATGCAATACATTCAGCAA
>CAIMKO010000456.1 GCA_903841915.1 uncultured Chitinophagaceae bacterium
CTTCAATCCCAGTAAATTCACGCCATAGAATAAAGCCACTGCAGTTGCCGAAACAGCCACATTAAAAAAGGTACCGGAAGGTCGGCCATATAAAAGATCACTGACATAATCTGCACCTATCAATGCCACAACAGCCAGTGATGCCGCATTGCTTACCAGTATCAATACATTCACCGTAAAACCAACAGAAGGATGATAGCAATGAGAGAATATTTTATAATAACCGCCCACAACCGGTAAACGCTGACCGATCTCTGCATAGGTCAATGCCCCGCAGATGGCCACAAAACCACCAATGATCCATGCAGCAAAGAAAATAGTGGGTGTACCCGATTTGGCAGCAATGGTGGCGGGCGTTTTAAAAATGCCCATCCCGATCACCAGACTCACCACGATCATGGTCAGACTAAAGAGATTCAATTTCTGTTTTTCCTTCATAAAGAATTGTAAGAGATTAAATGTAGGAAAAACTAAGTATTAAAATCATTTGAATCAAAAGCAAATATTCTGCATGCTATACCGAGGGATAGCGTTGTGAAGAAATGGAACACAGATAACACCGACTTGCCTACCGGCAGGCAGGTATTACTGATTAAAACAGATTGATACAACTTGTGGAATAGCTGAATATGTCCTATTGAAGGATCCTTAAAAGGCTTCTGTGAAAATCCGTTTCATCTGTCTCATCAGTGTTCTATTTTTCCATAAAATAAATAACCCCTTTTCCCGGGTTCAGGTTATTGTAATATCTTTCATCTGAAATTTATAAACACAGCATATGCAAACCACGAAACGAAATAATTATATCAACTGGGATGAATATTTTATGGGTGTTGCCTTACTCTCGGCCAAAAGAAGTAAAGACCCCAATACACAGGTAGGTGCCTGTATCGTGAATGCCAAGAACAAGATCGTGGGGGCGGGTTATAACGGATTGCCTTCGGGTTGTGATGACAATGATTTTCCCTGGGGCAAGAAAGGTGAATTTCTGGAAACCAAGTATCCCTTTGTATGCCATGCCGAACTGAATGCCATTTTAAATAATATCGGCATGGACCTGCATGGTTGTCGTATTTATACCGCATTATTTCCCTGCAACGAATGCGCCAAAGCCATCATTCAGGCAGGCATTAATGAAGTAGTGTATCTATCAGATAAATACCATGCCACCGACAGTTTTATTGCCAGCAAAATGATGCTCGATAAAGCAGGTGTCCATTGCAGAAAAGTAGAGAGTACGGTTGAGCGGATCGAGCTTTCTTTTAAAGAAAGCGATGTGTAAAAATATTTTACCCGATACTTCTTTAGAATATTTGATCCTGTTCTATCTATGCTGTTTAAATAACCACTCCAACATCAAAGCATCGCTATAAGCACCCAGCCATGAGAAATGTCCAACAGAAGGATATTGTGTAAAGCCCGGATGAGCACCTGCATTTGTTAATGCCAGCAGCATATCTAAAGGATATTTAGGATTCATATTGGGATCTTCTGCTCCGTGAAAGATCCAGATCGGTATATGTGCAATTGTTTTTGCTTTGGAAGTATCTCCAGCTCCGCAAACCGGAACAGCTGCAGCAAACAAACCGGGATATCTTTCAATAGCGTCATAGGTCCCGAAACCTCCCATGGAAAGGCCTGTGATATAAATGCGATTGGTATCAACCGGCAAGGTTTTAACTGCCTGATGTATCAAACCGATCAATAGTTCCATCGGTTTAGACGGCGTTGGATCAAGTACCATATTCGTTCTCGAGAAATTAGACCACTGCATTTTTTCAGGACATTGCGGAACAATCACGAAAGCAGGATGCAGCATCATATTCTGGTCCGTTGCAAAATTCATGGCACCCCATTTCAATTGCGCTTCATTATCACTACCACGTTCGCCGGAACCATGCAAAAAGATAAGCAGCGGATATTTTTGTAATTTATCTGCATCAGGAAAAAGTTGCCGGTAATTCAATGTGTCGCCTTTGTCAATATATTTATTATAACTGAAACGAGAGGAGGACTGTGAAAAAGCGAACTGTGCTGAACAAACAAACAGTATCAAACACCAACTAATTAATTTGAAGTATTTCATTTTATTCTTTTTATTGATTAACCCGAATTTCAATAATAAACTCATTGCTTTCTACAATAATCCTTAAAGTTAGC
>CAIMKO010000457.1 GCA_903841915.1 uncultured Chitinophagaceae bacterium
ATTGGTTGCCCTTTTACCTGTTCATTCTGTGCAGTAGTTCCTATTTATGAAGCAAGATGGAAAGCTAAATCTGCACGATCAGTCTATAACGATATTAAATACATCAAAGACAAATGGGGTGCAGATGCGATAGAATTTCATGATAATAATTTCTTTGTTTCCGAAAAACGAGCTGTTGAATTTTCTCAATTAATTAAGGCTGAAAAAATGACATGGTGGGGAATGGCGCGTATTGATACGATGACAAAATTTAGCGATGCCTCGCTAGCATTGATCAGAGAAGCCGGTTGTAAGATGATTTTCTTTGGGGCCGAAAGCGGCAATAACAATATCTTAAAACAAATGGATAAGGGCGGAACGCAAAGCGGTGAACAGATTGCAGCATTTGCAGCAAGAATGAAAAAATTTGATATCATCCCGGAATATTCTTTTGTGCTGGGCACTCCGGCTGCCACACCCGAAGAAGTGGATAAGCAAATTGATTACGAGATCGAATTTATTAAACGAATCAAAAGCATTAATCCAAAAACGGAAATTGTTATTTATACGTATAGTCCTGTTCCAACAGAAGGGTCCGAATTATACAATCAGGCTTTATCCAATGGATTTTCATTTCCGCAAGATTTGGAAGACTGGATCAGTCCGCAATGGGAGAATTTTGACCTGCGCAAAAACCCACTCACTCCATGGCTTACGCCGGCGATGATCGATAAGATCCGCAATTTTGAAACTGTTTTAAATGGGTATTATCCAACTGTGTCGGATATAAAGATGAATGAAACAAAACGTCGTTTGATACATCTGGCTGCAGGGTTGAGATATAAGGTCAATCTATACAAATATCCTTATGAAATAAAACTGTTACAGCGGATATGGAAATATCGTCAACCTGAAATACAGGGATTTTAATTTTTCAATCCGAGTCAACACATGATCCAGCAACCATTATATCAAACGTATCATCGTTACAAAACATTGCATAGTCATGTTATTACTGCAATGCCAATTGTTATACTGATGCCGCACAGTGCCTGTAATTGCCGTTGTGTGATGTGTGATATCTGGAAAGGAAACAGAAACCTGAAACAGTTGACGGAAGAGGATATCAAAGGATTGCTTGCAACGCTTCGGCAATTTAAAACAAAACAGGTTTTGATGTCCGGCGGGGAAGCCTTATTGAACCCTCATTTTTTTCAATTTTGTAAAATACTGCGGAAAGAAAAAATAAGCATCACATTATTATCCACGGGATTGTTATTGCAGCAACATGCTGCTGCACTGATCGAAAATGTGAATGATATTATTGTTTCACTTGATGGAGACGAAGAACTGCATGATACGATCCGCAATATACCGGGTGCATATCAAAAATTAAAGGATGGAGTACAATATATCAAATCGATCAGCCCCTTTTATAAGATTACGGCAAGAACAGTTATCCATAGACTCAATTTTCAATCCTGGCCGCAAATTATTGATGCGGCTAAAAATATAGGTTTGGATCAGATCAGTTTTTTGCCTGCCGATGTGAGCAGTACAGCATTCAATCGGCAAATTGCATGGGATGAAGAACGCAAAGAAAGCGTAATGCTGCAAATGGATCAGCTTACGGAATTAAAAAAAATAATGGAAGAACTGATTTGCAATCATGTTGCTGATTTTGAAAATGGGTTCATTGCTGAGTCTGCTGAAAAGATCAACAGAATTTATACCTATTACTGTGCATTGCATGGGTTGAATTCATTTCCGTATAAAAAATGTAATGCGCCCTGGGTATCTACTGTCATCGAAGCAGATGGTGTTGTTCGGCCTTGTTTTTTTCATCCGGAGATCGGTAATATCAAAACAGATTCATTAGATGCGATACTGAACGGAACAAAAGCAAAGCAATTCAGAAGAGCGCTTGATATTGATTCAGATGAGATCTGCCAAAGATGTGTTTGTTCATTGAATTTGCCGCCACATGTAAATCCTTCCCTCAAATAAAACGTATGGAATAAAATGCAGCCAATTCTTTTTACACATTCCTATTTTTTACGCCTTGACCCAAAGCAATGGTCAATCGGAAAACCTTATGCACCACTTGGAACTTTATTTGCTGCTTCACTCATGCGGGAAAAAGGTTATACTGTTTCTGTATTCGACAGTATGTTTTGTCATCATCCCGAAGAAATCGTTGCTGCTCTTGAAAAAAACATTTCTAACATTTTTGTGATCTACGATGATGGATTCAATTACCTCACTAAAATGTGTTTG
>CAIMKO010000458.1 GCA_903841915.1 uncultured Chitinophagaceae bacterium
ACAAAGCTGATCAGCGTTTCAGGCGATTGCAAATTACCCGGCATTTATGAAATTGAATGGGGAATGACGGTAGCAGAATTATTAGAGCTTTGCGAGGCCCAGGATTCATTTTATATTCAAGTCAGTGGTCCATCCGGTGAATGTATTTCAATGAAAGAAAAATATCGCCGTATCTCAATGCTCGATCTATTAGGTAATAAAGATATCAGGTGTGGTGGTTCGTTCATGATCTTTAATTCGCAAAGAGACCTTGGAAAAATATTGCTGAATTTCTCATCCTTCTTTAAAAGCGAATCCTGTGGTATTTGTACTCCCTGCAGAGCCGGCAATTTTATCATTCAAAGAAAATTAGAAAAACTGATGGATGGTCTTGCCAATAAAAATGATCTGGACGAATTAAAAAGTTGGGGAACGATCATCAAAAAATCAAGCCGTTGCGGATTGGGTAAAACAGCTCCCAACAGTTTGATCTTTGCCATGGACAAATTCAGGGATTATTTCAATAATAAACTGGATAAAGACTTTAATGGTTTGAATTTCAAATTTGATATGGAAGCTGCATTGGAAGACTATGAAAAATTTAATGCAACATAGACCAATGTCATTAAGTTTAGGAATACGATGTCATGTTGAGGCTCTCGAAACATGATTTTCTAACGAACATTTCGTTTATCACTCTTCGAGAGCCCCGTCCGAACGGATGTTCATCCGGGCGGGCTCAGAGTTGACAATTCTTAACTTAATGACATTGCCAATAGAAGTTAATGGTTAATCATTTTTAATATAGCCGTTCTTTTTATTTCTTAATAATAGTTATGGAAAATAAAATAAATCTCACGATCGACGGTAAACAGATCCAAGCCAATGAAGGCGCGAATTTGGTACATGTTGCTAAAGAAAACGGGATCTTTATTCCTTCACTTTGCTATTTTGAACATATTGAACCTCCACTTGGTACCTGCAGAGTGTGCACCTGCAAAATAAACGGGAAATATCAACCTGCCTGCACAGAAAGAGTTTCAGAAGGATTGGTTGTTGAAGCCAACACAGATGAATTGAAAGATCTGCGCAAAGCTTTGGTAGAGATGATGTTCGCCGAAGGCAATCATATATGTCCATCCTGTGAAAAAAGCGGCAACTGTGATCTGCAACATATGGGTTATGAATTGGGCATTGCTTCTATACGTTACCCGCATTTATTTAAAGACCGGATCATTGATTATAAGCCCAGCCGAATGGTATTGGAACATAATCGCTGTATCAAATGTTTGCGCTGTGTGATGGATTTTAAAACCAAGGAAGGGAAAAGAATATTTACTTATCAGGATCGGGGTAATAAGACCTATGTTGGGATTGACTACGAGGAAGAATCCAAACTTACAGAAGAAGAAGCAATGAGGGCAATGAATCTTTGTCCTACAGGTGCCATTATTCTTAGAGGAAAAAATCTAACCCAACCTTTCGGGCAAAGGAAATACGACGAAAATTCAGTACAGAAAAATTTCAATGAAAAGAAACGCAAGCCAAAGACTTCATTGAACATGGAGAAAAAAATTGTAGCTACCTGTTCATTAGCCGGCTGCTTTGGTTGTCATATGTCGATGCTGGATATTGATACTGATTTGCTGGATATTGTAGAATTGGTCTCCTTTGATAAATCTCCGTTAACGGATATCAAAAAATTTTCGCATCGCTGTCATATTGGTATTGTAGAAGGCAGTTGTTGTAATGATGAAAACGTTGAGACCCTGCGTGCCTTCAGAGAGAATTGCGACATATTAGTTTCCTTAGGTGAATGTTCCATTTGGGGTGGAGTACCTTCCATGCGAAATGCTATTCCTTTAGGCGAATGTTTGGAAGAAGCCTATCTCAACTCTGCTACCAATGAACCGGGAAGTACCGTCATCCCCTATCATGAAGATCTGCCTAAAATTTTGAACAGAATATATGCCTGCAATGAAATAGTGAAGATCGATTATTTTATTCCGGGATGCCCACCGGATGGAAACCATATCTGGAAAGCTATAAAAAATCTATTGTGGAATGAAGAATACAATATTCTGTATTCAGAGTTTAAGTATGATTAAGGAACTGAGTGAATGATGTGCTGTTCTATTTTTCTTTTTGAGTTTTTAATTTACAATTTTATGAGTAGAAAAATAACGATAGACCCTATTACCCGAGTTGAGGGACATGGCAGGGTTACTATTCATTTGGACGATTACGGACAAGTGAAAGATTCATTTTTTCACATCGTTGAATTTAGGGGATTTGAACGCTTTATTCAGGGTCATCCTTATTGGGAAGCACCGGTATTTGTTCAACGACTTTGCGGTATTTGTCCCGTAAGCCATCATCTGGCAGCAGCAAAAGCAATTGACCAAATTGTGGGTATTGATCCAAAAGACCTATCCCCGACTGCTACAAAATTGCGTCGCCTCATGCATTATGGTCAGGTGTTTCAGTCACATGCCTTACACTTCTTTTATCTGGCTTCTCCTGATCTTTTATTCGGGTTTGATGCGCCTGTTGATAAGCGAAATATTGTTGCGGTTGCTTCAGAACACAGAGACCTTGCCATAAAAGGCATTACCATGCGTCGATTTGGGCAAGAGATCATTAAAGCAGTTGCCGGCAAAAGGATCCATGGCATTTTAACGGTTCCGGGTGGCGTACATAAAACGATCACTGCAGCAGAAAGAGATTACTTTTTAGACGGAAATAATATTGAGAGTATTGATACGATGATAGAATGGACGAAGGAAGTGATCAATTTCATGAAAGGTTATCACGAAAAGAACAGAAAACAATTAGATGAATTTGCTTTTTTCCCTTCGGGGCATTTAGGCATGGTAAATGATCTGGGTGAATTGGAACTGTATGATGGAAAATTGCGGGCAAAAGATCATGAAGGCAATATTATTTTAAACGATATTTCAACAGATGTATATCAGGAATATTTTGCAGAAGCAGTTGCCAACTGGTCCTATATGAAATTCCCTTATTTAAAAAATATAGGTAGAGAAAAAGGCTGGAACCGGGTTGGTCCAATGGCCAGGCTCAATGTTTGTGACCGCATACCAACAACATTAGCAGAAAAAGAAAGACAGTTTTATCTCGATTTTTCCGGAAATAAGATCATCAATTCAACCATGTATTATCATTGGGCAAGGTTGATTGAAATGCTGTATTGTGCCGAAGAAATGAAACTGCTTTTAAACGACCCCGATCTATTATCCGGTGAATTGGTTCGCCAAGGCAAAACCCGTAACAAAGGAATTGGCATCATCGAAGCCCCTAGAGGAACTCTCACGCATCATTATGAAGTAGATGATAAAGGAATGATCACCCGTTGCAATTTGATTGTATCAACCACGCACAATAATGACGCAATGAATGAAGCGGTGAAATGGGTGGCACAACATGTTATCAGCCGTCATGGAAATATTACCGATGGTATGCTGAATCAAGTAGAAGTTGCCATTCGTGCATACGATCCTTGTTTAAGTTGTGCCACACAGGCTTTAGGTAAAATGTCTTTGGTCGCAGAATTATATAATCATAAAGGGGAATTAATTGATGCAAGAACAAAAAATTAAACCGGCTACATTAATAATTGGCATCGGCAATACTGGTAGGAATGATGATGGCCTTGGTTGGACTTTTACAGAAAAGATCGAGGAAATGCAGTTACCGAATATAACCTGTGAATATCGGTATCAACTTCAAATCGAAGATGCTCAATTAGTCAGTCAATATGAAACCGTTTTTTTTGCAGATGCTTCTCATCAAGCCCTGCCTAAGGGTTTTGAAATAAAAGAATGCAGTCTTGTTGACCATTATTATTTTACTTCACACAGCCAATCGCCGGAAACCATTTTATACTTGGCCAAAGCATTGTATCAAAAAGAACCGATGGCTTACACTATTGCCATTGCGGGCCAAGATTGGGATTTTGAAAATAAATTGAGTGAAACTGCAAAAGAGAATTTGGACAATGTCTTGAAAGAATTTAAAAATAAATATTTCTGATTTTTTTTTACTCTTTTAATGTTTAATTAAAATAAGATCAATTCTGATTTTTATTTGAGGATCTAAGACACCTGACAGATGGATACATTTAGCGGAAAAAGCTAAAATAAAATGCCTGTATTACTACAGGCATTTTATTAATAAGTTTTAAAATTTTGATTAGTATTTAAATGCAATTCCTTTTTTCAAACTTTGTTTACTTCCCAAACCCATGCTTCCATTCGATGAAGAATAGTTTGACTCTTTATCTGATGTCATCAAAACAAATGGGAAACCTAAAACAGCTGCAGCTTTCTTGATTTTTTCTTCTGCTTTTTTATCAGCACTGGCACCGGTATTATAATTAATAAAAGCGGTTTTACCTTTTACTTCTAATCCTTCAGTTAAGCCGGTTGTTTGCGCTTTGTCGTAAAATATTTCAACCTTTTCCCAATCTGATTCGGAATTAACCACTACTTTTTTTGTGATTGCTTCTTCTCTGCCACTCTTACCGTAAATAACTTTTTCAACGGCAACTTTTCCTACAGTTTGTTCTGCGTCTTCATTCACATATTTGTAGGTGATCACATACTGTTCGCTTTTAACGACTACAACATCCAGGGTTTTTCCATTATGCAGGAAAAGCTTATCGCTTTGTGCGAATGAGAAATAGCTTACAAAAAATAAGCATACCAATAAAGAGAGTTTTGTTTTCATGTATTTGCTTTTTTGAAGTGACAAGATAATTTTATTTTTTAAAATTCAAAATTATTCTATGTTATTTATTAAAAATATA
>CAIMKO010000459.1 GCA_903841915.1 uncultured Chitinophagaceae bacterium
CAATAACGGCAGTATCTGCACTATGCTGCCATCTTGCATCTGAAACAGAATCTGTTCTTTTATACACTACACGGATCAACGGACCATCTTTTACTGCTCGTGTGATCATTTTATAAGTGCTGTCGGCAGCCCAAACAAAATCATGCACATTATATGCCTGCCATTTCCAGGTGATGCTGTTTCCAACTACAGGCTTGGGTTTTACACCGGCTGTTTCATAACCTAAACCAATATCATTTGCATTGATCAGATCACCACCCGCCGCAACAAAATAATTTTTATCTATTGTAATGTTCACATCATAATCTCCCCACACGCCGTAAAATTCACGGGCAATATATGGATTGGCATTCCATCCTTGATAATCGTATTCGGCAACTTTTGGATACCATTGACTCATACTGTAACGAACACCTTGTGCATTATCCCTGCCGCTTCTTCTTATTTGCAGAGGGACCTGAGCTTCAAACACGACATCCAAAATTGTTTTTGTTTTAGGAACAATGGCTTTATCCAATTTTACTTCGAGGATGGTTTCATAATTGCGAAGTTTTTGTTCAATGCCATTGATCTTTACGCTTTTCACATTTTGAAAACCGATCTCATTTTCTTTTAGTTTGCTGATGCGGTCTTTCACACGGTCATCCCAATCGGGCACTTCATCTCCTCTCCTGTTGGTTAAAATGGTTTTGCCCGTTTCTCTGCTGCGCACATCCATGCTGCTGTTAGGCTGAAATGCATTCCAGTACAAATGGATGAATATCCTGTCCAAAGTATCAGGTGAATTATTGATATACTCGATCTTTTCAGTTCCTGAAAAACGATTTGTTACAACATCCATATTTACATTGATATTATACTTGATGCGTTGCTGCCAGCGATCGGGCTGTGCTTGAAGTGATGAAAGACTAAAGATGGCAGATGACAGTAATAAGAATTTAGTAAAGTTTTTCATCATGAAACCATTTTTTTATCAGCTATTGTATTTCAATTAAACTTGTGTTGCGTCGCACACTTCAACATTCTATTCACCATTCACTTTTCACATTTCACTTTTCACTTTTCACTCTTTCCCTGCCACAACGATCACAATTTCTCCTTTCACAGTTTTTGTTTTAAAATAATCAGATACTTCCTGTAAAGTTCCGTGTTTATTTTCTTCAAACATTTTCGTTAACTCTCTTGTAACAGAACATTGTGTTAATGCTCCGAAATATTGAATAAACTCTTCCAATGTTTTTACTAATCGCATCGGACTTTCATAAAAGATCATCGTTCTTTCTTCTGTTACTAATTTTTTCAATAAAGTTTGTCTGCCTTTTTTTAATGGCAGAAATCCTTCGAATACAAAACGATTGGTTGGAATACCACTGTTCACCAATGCAGGAACAAAGGCTGTTGCTCCGGGCAATGATTCAACTTTTACATTTCGTTTCATACATTCACGTACTAATAAAAATGCAGGATCGCTGATGCCGGGTGTTCCTGCGTCGGTTATCAATGCCATTGTTTTACCCGCTTCCAGCTGATCTACAATATGACCGGCAATCTTATGTTCGTTATGTTGATGATAAGGTGAAAGTGGTTTCTGTATATTGTAATGATGCAGTAATTTGGAAG
>CAIMKO010000460.1 GCA_903841915.1 uncultured Chitinophagaceae bacterium
CGCTGAAATATAATTTCTTCCATTTCCCTTCTCCTTTAGGAGAAGGTGCCCGAAGGGCGGATGAGGCTTTTCGGGGGTCTTTTTTTCTTACTTTTTTGGACAAGCAAAAAAGTAAGAAGAAAAAATAAATTTCTTCTCAAAAAGCCGACAGGCTTTGTTCTCTGCGTAAAAAAAATTCAAACCCTGTTTTTATTTTCACACTTGAAATAATTCGCCATGGAAATTACTTTTTAAATGCCTTCTTAACTCCCGACTAACGACTCCCGATTATCATATCCCTTAACTTAATGACAGTAGGCTAAGAGAGATAAAAGCCCGGCCGTAAAAACATATAACGATCATTATAGTATCTTTAACTATCATAACACCTCTTATGCCGATCAAAAAAATACTGCTGCTTTTATTTTTTTCTTCCACGCTGATCTCGGCGTTTGCACAGGAGGCCAGCTCCGACGACCTGTTCAAAGCTGCACGCAAAGCCGCTTTTGATGAAAATGATTATTCGAAAGCAAAAGGATATTTGTATCAGGCACTCAGCATCAGTCCGGATTATGCAGATATCCGTATTTTCTTAGGCAGGATCTATACCTGGACAAAAAATTATGACAGTGCTGCTATTTGTTTTGAGTATGTACTAAAATCAAAACCCGATTACGAAGATGCTACTGTTGCCTTCACCGATCTGGAATATTGGAACGATCATTACAGCATCGCATTAACGATCTGTGATGACGGATTAAAGTTTCATCCCCGATCAGAAGAACTGCTGTTGCGAAGGGCAAAAATTTTGAATGCCATGAAAAGCTATCAGGAAGCAGATTCTGTAACAAGGCAAATTTTAGGCATTAATAAAAATAATACGGCTGCAAGAGCATTGCAGGAAAGCATTAAAGAAGCTACCTACAAGAATAAGATTAGCGTAAGCTATGATTATGTATACTTCGATAAACAGTTCGCCGATCCCTGGCATATAGCCAGTGTTGATTACGGAAGAACAACATCCATTGGTTCTGTGATCGGCCGAATTAATTATGCCAACCGTTTTAAAGAAGATGCGGTACAGGTGGAAGTGGATGCTTATCCGCATATCTCAAAAACATTCTACAGTTATGTAAGCATGGGCTATTGTGCCAATGATAATGGCGTATTTCCGCAATGGCGCGGCGGATTTTCTTTGTATGCCAATCTTCCGAAAAGTTTTGAGGGAGAATTGGGCATCCGTTATTTAAAATTCAGCGGAACACCCACCTGGATCTTTACAGGGAACCTTGGAAAGTATTATAAAAGCTGGCTTTTCGGCGCAAGGGCCTATGTAACACCAAGTGATTATACAAGTGCCGTATCTGCGTCTTACAGCTTATCTGCAAGTTATTATTTCAATACAGCTGATGATCTCTTGGGTGGTTCCATTGGTTATGGGCTGTCGCCCGATGATCGTTACAATGCCGTACAGATCGGACTGTATAAACTAACCACCTATAAAGCGAGTATATTTTATAAGAAAAAGATCTCACGCATGAATGTATTGTCCGCAAGTGCTTCATGGGCCAATCAGGAATACCTTCCTGATACAAAAGGCAATCAATATCAAATCGGCGTATCATGGCAGCATCGTTTTTAAAACGAAACAAAAAATATTTCTTTCGCATCATGGTCTTATGTATCGTTCTTATTCCTTTATGGATGTGGTCGATATGGATGCTGATCCCCAAAAGGAAATTGGTAGTGGCCATCATTGATAAAACGGTACTGACAAAAAAAGGGCAGGAACATATTTCACTGAACTGGGTATTGAATCAGCAAAAATTTGCCAAGAATAATACGGAACTATATCAGGGCGATCAGGATTATTTTGGTTTCTTTCCTTTGAACGGGACTGATTTTCGCTTAAAAGGATTGGAACGATTTTCCGAGAATCAGTTGGTTCATTTAAGCGAAGATGCCGACCTGGCCTATATTACAGATGCTTACGGCATTTATAAAAACGAATGGTACGATGTAAATGATGAGAAAGAGCGTTCGCAGATCGTCTATGGCGGAATGAGCACACAGGATATTTATTTCTTACAGCAGATGCAGGCCAAACACAAACTGATCATTACAGAATTCAATTGTCTGGGATCACCCACCAAAAAAATAGTTCGACAGGAATTTGAAAACAGTTTCGGGATCAAATGGAGCGGATGGATCGGCAGATATTTTGAATCACTGGATACGAGTGTCAATCTCGAATTGCCCAGATGGATGATCAATCGATACAAAGAACAACACAATAACAAATGGCCCTTTAAAAAAAGCGGGATCACATTTGTTCGCAATGACGACAAAGTGGAGATCCTTGAAAACAAAACGCATTTAAATACCGAACTTCCTTATATCATTTCAAGCAAGGAAGGAAAGGACTATTATCATATGCCCGAAGCCATGAAATATTCTTTTTGGTTTGATATCATTTCGGTCGACACCAGATTTAATCATGTGATCTCCTCTTTCACCATCGATGCAAATGCTGCGGGTAAAAATATTTTAGAAAGCAACGGCATCCCGGCAAGTTTTCCGGCCATCACCACCCATATCAATAAGGATTACCGTTTCTTTTATTTCTCTGCCGATTTTTGCGATAATCCCATACGCATCAGCACTTCCTACTTTAAAGGCATTCATTATTTCGATTGGCTCCTGTTCAATCCAAGAGATCTGCAGGAAAGGGTGAGCTTTTTCTGGAGACTTTACAGGCCATTAGTGACAAGGATACTGGAAGACTACAATAAAGCAAAATAGTGCAAGGGGTTGGCAACCCTGCCCCAAGTTTTCTCCGCCATTGTTGGTGTTTTCCACCAACAATTAACTCGACAATTTTGGAAAAATAAATAGGACCTCTCCGGTCCTTGCAAGAAAGCTATTCTACATCACAAAGCACTCGATCTATAAGTAATCTATGAGTTATATAATGGTTCCGCCATTGTTGGTGTTTTCCACCAACAATTAACTCGACAATTTTGGAAAAATAAATAGGCCCTCCCCGGTACTTGCAAGAAAGCTATTCTACATCACAAAGCACTCGATCTATAAGTAATCTATGAGTTA
>CAIMKO010000461.1 GCA_903841915.1 uncultured Chitinophagaceae bacterium
AGGATGTCCTTTCAATATATTTTCTAAGATATCCCAAACAACAGCTTCTTTTCTGTCAACTAATTTCTTAGCAGACTTCACTGTTTTTACGATTCCTCTTTCAATTAATTTTCTGATGATAAATGGCTTGAATAATTCTGCAGCCATATCTTTTGGTAAACCGCATTCCTGCATTTTAAGATCAGGACCTACCACAATTACAGAACGACCGGAATAATCCACACGTTTACCCAATAAGTTCTGACGGAAACGGCCTTGCTTACCTTTCAGTACATCACTTAAAGATTTCAATGCACGTCCGCCTTCGGCTTTCACTGCATTTGATTTACGTGAGTTATCGAATAATGAATCGATCGCTTCCTGTAACATACGTTTTTCATTACGCAGGATCACTTCGGGAGCTTTGATCTCCAATAATCTTTTCAAACGATTATTACGTATGATCACACGACGATACAGATCATTTAGATCTGAAGAGGCAAAACGCCCGCCATCCAATGGAACCAATGGTCTCAGTTCAGGTGGAATAACAGGAATATATTGCATTACCATCCATTCAGGACGGTTGGTAATTCTATTGCTTGCATCACGGAATGCTTCTACCACACTCAAACGTTTTAAAGCATCTGCTTTACGTTGCTGAGATGTTTCTGTTGCTGCTGCATTACGCAAAGAGAAACTCAATTCATCCAGATCCAGTCTTCCTAAAAGATCTGATACAGATTCAGCACCCATCTTGGCAATGAATTTCTGTGGATCTTCATCAGGTAAGTATTGATTATCTTTTGGAAGATTATCAATGATATCCAAATATTCTTCTTCGGTCAAAAGATCACCTGATCCCAAATTTTCTTTCACACCACCTTGGATCACCACATATCTTTCATAATACACAATGCTTTCTAATTTCTTAGAACTCATTCCCAATAAATAACCGATCTTATTTGGCAATGATTTGAAATACCAGATATGCACAACAGGTACCACCAATTTGATGTGACCCATTCTTTCGCGACGAACCTTTTTTTCTGTTACTTCAACACCACAACGATCGCATACAATTCCTTTATAACGGATACGTTTGTATTTTCCGCAAGCACATTCGTAATCCTTAACCGGTCCGAATATTCTTTCGCAAAATAAACCGTCACGCTCTGGTTTATAAGTACGGTAGTTAATGGTTTCAGGTTTCAATACTTCACCGAAACTTCTTTCCAGAATTGAATCAGGAGAAGCAAGGCTGATGGTAATTTGTGAGAAGCTTGGTTTGGGACGATTGTCTCTTTTAATAGCCATATCCAATTACGGTTTTGATTTGAAGTATCAACATCTTAAATCTCCTTTATTTGGTTTCCATTGCATTACACACTTGTACATTCTTAGTACACAAAGCACCAAGACAAGCTGCAGTCTAACCTAAACAGTAAAATAAAAGGGATACAATACTTCAAAATTGTTAAGGCGGCAAAGGTAAGGATAGCATTTTAAATAGAAAAGGAAAGTTTTCCGGGCTTTTTTACCCAAAAAACCCGGTTTTATTGCCAAAACCGCTGCAAATAACCATTTCCAAACAGGGCATTTTCGAAGTCCCGTTTTTGGAGGATGGCTGAATTAACAAATCCACAACAAACTGACATTCATTGCAAATGACGACTTCTGTCAATGCCAAACATGATAACTATCAGTTTTTAGTTGATAGGTGGAAGATATTTTTGTTTGCAGAGATAAATAAAGAATGCAGATTCAAATAGTAGATATATTAAAAATAAGTGAGATCCAGGAGAAATTCAGCAGCATTTTCCCCTTTCTAAAGCTGGAATTTTTTAAAAAAAGTCCGCAGGCAAGCCCCCTTGTGATCAAACAACCCCTCATCAATATCAATAAAACACTGGCGGAAAGTAGAACCATTTTCAAAGCAAATGCAGAAATTACCATTACGCCGAATATGACGGTGAGTGAACTGGAAAAACAGTTCAATGAGTGCTACGGATTATCTACACAAGTGTTTCGCAGGTCCGGAAATATCTGGCTGGTAACTACCGTTACCGATAAATGGACCCTGGAAGAACAAAACAAACAGGGAGAAATTATCACTAAACAGGTTAGTGAAAGGAAATCAAAACTCGATCAACTATAAGAATTGGCCTAATTGTGGATCTTACTCAACTTCGCATAATCAATAATAGTGATCTTACTTACGTTGATCTCGATCAGCTTTTCGTCCTTAAAATCACTTAATGTTCGGATTGTACTCTCCGTTGCTATGCCTGCAAGATTAGCAAGATCTTCTCGCGATATACTGATGGTGAAATTTTTTTCGGCTTCACTTTTATACCGATCGTATAAGGTTACCAAAGCATCTGCTACTTTTTTCCTCACAGAGTTATATGCAAATTTCAAGAGCTGTTCTTCTTTATCACGAAGATTATCTGACAGCATCTTGATGAACTTCCTGGACACTTCTGCATTTTTATATACCAAAGAATAAAAATCATCTTTAGGTATCAAACAAACTTCCACATCTTCCAAAGCCACTGCCGAATCAGAATATTTACTTTCTTCCAATAAAGCGAGGTAGCCGAAAAAATCTCCTTCTTTATATAATCCTGTGATCAGTTCTTTTGCCTGATCATTCAGCTTGCAGGTCTTTAATTTTCCTTTGTTTAAAAAATAGATACCCTTCGGATAATTCTCTTCTTTATAGATCTCCTCTTTTTTCCGGTATACTCTTATCTCACATTCTTCCGATAATTTTTTTAAGGTATCAAAACCTCTTACTTCCTGAATAAAATTATTCAGACCGTCAGCATTCTTGGCAAACTCTTTCTTGATGAGTTCTGCTTTTTTCAAACGACTCTCGATAGCATTCAGTAATTCAATATCATCAAAAGGCTTGGTGATATAATCATCCGCACCCATTTCCATTCCTTTTCTAAAATCTGTCCGCTCTGCTTTTGCAGTTAAAAAGATAAAGGGGATACTGGCTGTTTTTTCATTCTTCGCCAACATGTGCAATACGCCATAACCATCCAACACAGGCATCATGATATCGCAGATGATCAGGTCCGGTTCTTCCTTCTCTGCCAATTCAACTCCTTCCTTGCCATTCATAGCAGCGATCACATGGTAATGTGCCAACTGCAAAATTTCTGCAGTATTCTCACGCATTTCAGCATTGTCTTCTATCAACAAAATTTTTTTACTCATTGCTCAATATAATTTGGAAGCTTTATGATAAATGTAGTTCCCTTTTCTGATTTACTTTCAAATGTAATAGTACCGTTCATCAATTCCACATATCTGGCCACAATATTTAATCCTAAACCCGTTCCCTGAATATTGGAAGCATTGTGACCGCGGAAGAAACGCTGAAACAAATGCTCCTGATCTTCATCCGGTATACCGATCCCGCTATCTTTTACTTTTAGTTCGATAAATGATTCATTGACCATTGTAAATACTTCGATCGGTTTTGATTCGGGAGAGAATTTAATGGCGTTCGAAACCAGATTGAATAAAATATTCTTGAGTATTTTATGATCAAGATATACTTCCTGATTCCCGGAATGATAAAAATGAATTTGCTGTCCTGCCTTGCTGAGTGCCTGCAATTCCTGTATCACCAATGCAGTAAATTCTTTTATATTGAATAATTCAGGCACTGCAATGATCTTTCCTTCTTCGAGTTTACTGAGCGACAACATATCATTTAAAATATCCGTTAAATGTGTGATGGATGTTTTAATACGGTTGATATGTTTTACCTGATTGTCTTTCTCTCCTATTTCTCCATATTTGGTTACCAGTGACAGTGAGGAAAGAATGGTTGCCAGAGGCGTTCTGAATTCATGCGATGCCATTGAAACAAAACGCGTTTTCAATTCGTTCAATTCCTTCTCCTTTTCCAAAGCAATACTTAACTCTTCTCTTGAATCCTCTAATTCATGTAAAGCCTCTTCTAGGATCATGGTCCTGTCTTTCACACGCTTGTCCAACTCATTTGCCAATTGTTGCAATTCTTCCCTTTGCGTTTTAAGGATCGCCTCGTTCTTCTTTCTGATGGTGATATCGATGATAAAAGCAATGACGAATTTCGAGTCATTGTTGGTGAAAGGACTTAAACTTATTTCAACCGGTATCTCGTCTCCGTCCTTTTTCTTTCCGTACAGGTCCATGCCGATACCCATGGTTCGGGGATGAGGATTCAGTTTATAATTTTCACGATGATTCGAATGGTTACTGAACCTTTTAGGGATCAGGATCTCAATGGGTTTACCGATTAATTCGCCATCACGGTATCCGAATAATTTTTCGCAGGAAGGGTTAGAGAGTATAATACAGCCGCTGTCATCAATAACTACGATGCCTTCATTTGCATACTCAAATAATGCACTGAACTTCTCTTCGGATGATAAAAATGGTGTTGTACTCACTTTCATAAAAATAGCGCAATACTTCTATGATACATCAAACAGTGTAAAAATTCATGATTTGAAAATAAAAAAATTCCTGAAAAAGAAAACTAAGCTTCAACCAATAACAGGCTTTCCATGGTGATGTTCAGCTCGTTTTCGATGGTCACAAGATTTTCCAAAAATCTTCCATCATTCGGTAAGGTTTTATTCTCCAGCAACTGACGGTAATACTGAATACCATCAACAATGCTTGTATAGAAACCACGCAGATATTTTAATTTTTTAGGATCGGTAGTTCCCTCATTTTCTTCCACCTGCTCTTTTAAATAACTCACATATAATTCGAGCTCTTTCTGGAACATATTGGGACGATATCCTTCTTTCAACACATTGTCTCTTCCGTAAATATGGTCTGTCATTTTCTTCAATGAAACCACTTCAGAGAAATACGCAATATTTGGCCCCGGACAAATAGTAACACCTGTTGCACTTTTTAATAAAGGCTTGGTGATATTACAAGTGGTAGTTGTATTGCTTAAGCCCAAACAAAGACATTCTTTGTCTAAGATCAGTTTCTTTTGTTTCGCTAATTCTTCCGGACTCAGGTTCTGAGATTCCAATAGATCAAGTTTCAGTTTCTGATATTTGGTCGATGCCGTACAAATAGGCTGATCAGTAAATTCTATATTGCTTTCCAGAAATTTTTCGGGGCAGGGACTTCCGGGTAATCCCATATCGATACGATGGAATTTTTCTTCTTCACCTGTGGTCTTTTTCAGGTAATTGAAACGGATCCCCAAAGGAGAGTTCTTACTTAATATAATATCTTCTTCCTTAGAATCGCATAAACGCTGTAATGTATGTCCGTCAACATTTGTAGCTTCCGGAACCAACAGGAAAGGACTTCCCCAACCGGTACCGTCCACACCATAAAAATCTTTCAGGAACTGATCTTCTTTTGCATTGCCGATACCGCCTTGAACGGTGATCCTGGTATGCGGGATTTCTGTTGGAACTTCTCTCCCTTTTTCAGCCAATGATTTACTGTACAATGCAAACAATTCTGCCAACATTTCTTCTTTCTTCTGCTTGAATTCTTCCAGTATCGGACCTAATAAATAACCATCTGTTGCGAAAGCATGGCCCCCGCAATTCAATCCTGATTCGATCCTGAATTCAGAAACCCATAACCCTTTCTTGGCTAAGAATTTTCCCTGGATCAAAGAAGAACGATAATCACTCACTTTGATAATGATCCTTTTTACAAAACTTCCGTCTTTTACAGTTCTGAATTGTTCAAAATTATCCAGATAATTATATAAACGCGGATTCATTCCAGCAGAAAACACAACTGATGAATTGGTAAGATCGCTGTTTACATAACCGCGTAAAGCAGTTAATGCATCAGAACCTTCAACAATCATATTGCCGTCCTTATCCAAACGGTTGTTGTCTAATTTTGTCATGATGTTCACATCAATACAGCCCGGCTTGATCTCTTCACGGAGCTTGTCCTGCATTTTTTGTTTCTGCACAGAGTCAGTCATTTCAAGCATGGCCTGATATAAATGTTTCAGCTTACTGTCCTCGGGCAGCATCTCAAAATATTTCACGATCTCAGATCCGGTTTCAAATGCTTTTGTTTTAAGCTGGTCGAATTTTGAGTGTACGATCCTGTTTACCAGATTGAGATAATCCGTAACGCGTTTAGCCCGATGATCCAGATCAATTAATGGAATGGGAATATATAATTCGTTCAATTGATTATAGTAATACTCACGCATCCTTTCCAGTAAAGTATCCTCAATGATCGAGATCACAGATGAAATACCATAAGGTGCCACCTTAACAGGCGTATCCACTGTAAAAGCAAGGCCCATTACGGGAATGTGAAATGTGTGATCAGAATATGCCATAAGAATTGCGATTACAGGTTTTTTAAACTATGCTTATCTTGAATGCAAGGTAACATTTTAAATATAAATCGGAAACCTATAAAAATTTGATTATTACGATTTAGGAAGTTTCCTTTCAGAATTGCGCTGTTTTAACATTTATACAGGATAGTTCGGATAAATAGAAACACGAAAATAAATGCATTTGATAAGAGTTAAATAAAGGTTGCCAACCTTTAAACTAATTCTGCTTTTAGTCATACTGTTATCTTCTTCGTATCTTCTTGCTAGTTTCTTCGAGAGTTCTTCGAGAGCACTGCAATAAAACAGCAAGAAGGTAGCAGGAAATTACGAAGGAATTACGAAGAAAAGGATAGCCCCAACCCCTAAAGGGGAGTTGACATTACATGATTCACTCTTCTCTTCCTCCTGATTTGTTTTGGTCTTGTTCGGGTCAAGTCCACTAATTAGTGGACTTGACCCGAACTTAGTACGAAGAACAGACGTGTAAATCCTATCTGAGCAGTATTGAAAACACATCCTCTTAAACCTTAGGTTTCCTTCCCTGCAAAAAGATCTTTCGTCTTACCTGCTGTACAGGAACTCCCTCAATCCGGCTTTCTAACCAGGAAATAAAATCGAGATACATGAAACTGCGGCTTTCCAAAGGATTGCCTTGTAATTGCTGCAACTTTTCCTTGAGTACCTGAAAAGCTGGAATTAATTTCTGTGGCGATAACGAAAATGATCTGCGGATAAATTTGAATATCTCTTCTTCCACAATACTCAGGTTCTTCATTTTATACATGAAACGATACACCGATTTTATTAAATGTTCCAGGATCGTATAATTACCCAGTTCATAATGTGCGATCAAATGCAATAACCTTGCATAACACTGGAGATCGGTTCTGAGATCCACTTTCCAGTGAATGATTTTATTGAGATAATCTATGGCTTTTTCATTATCGCCGCTGCCGAAATACAAACAGGCGATCTTATAATAAAAGACCAATACACGATGCCGGTCCAGATGCAACTGATATTCTTCGAGTTTCTCTTGGATATAGGGAACCAGTTCCAATCCTTCCGTAAATGTCCCTTTTAGAAAATGACGGTTGATCTTAGCAATATGCAGGTACACAAAAGTTTGTATGCTTGCATTGGCATTCATGTTCCCCTCATGCGAAACAGAAAAGGATTCGAATATTTTTAAGTATTCTTCAAACTTATCATAATTGCTCAGGTTGAATTGTGCACTCAGCAAATTGTGCATGCCCCTGATGTATTGCCCTGTTTCACCTGCTTTCATGTTGGGATTATCTTCAAAAAGATCCACCCATTTTTTGGTATAACGATAATACATCAGCAGGTCCTGCAGAATAAATCCATACCAGCAATAAGATTGATAGAGGTATAATTTTCCGTAGAATCCCAATTGCTCATTCTCATAGGAAGGAAGATTGTTTTCGAAGAATGATCTTACCGCCAGCACATCTTTTTCATCCCGCGCATGACCATGTTTGATATACCAGCTGTATAATTCGAGTGCAAGATTGCTGAATCGGCTGATCAATGAAAGATGCAGATTGATCTCATCTGATTCTTTACTTAATTCTTCTGCACGGTTTTCCATGCTTCGGGTAATATGCAATGCTTCGATCTTCTTTTCAAAGATCACAGCCTGCAATTGGTAAGTGATCTGGTTATGATTCTTCGCTACTTCTTTTAATTTGTCCAGCACTTTTAAGCTTTGCAGGTACAAACCCTTATTGTACAAGATCCGGGCAAAGTCTAATTGTTCGTGCAAACGAATATCGATATTGTCGCCATCTTCGATCAGGCGAAGACTTGACAATATTTGTTTATACAGATGTGCTTTGCTGTTAGAAAGTTGCTGCTTTTTTATGCTTTTATTCTTCTTCAGTAAAACGGCTTCATCGTACTCCTCCATTTTATCCAAAGCGTCGAAAAGCTGAACGATCTTCAGGTCCTCACTCCCTGAATTGCGTTTCACATATAATTTGAAATTGCGTTTCTCCCCTTTTTCGAGTGATTTAACTAACTGAAACAGTATATCGGTACTCCTGTTGGGCATCGTAATTAATTTTCCTTAAAATCTTTTACAGATAAGCATTTCAGCGTTTGAAAGCCTATTTGTGTAACGTAAAATACAGGCAATTTTGTCCCTTTCTCCCATCATTAGCAGGCTATATTCGTAGGATGCAGGTAATGGAAATTCGGTTTCATCATAACCAAATGTAATCAACCCTGCTTTTTTAAGCTCAAATTTTTACTATGAGTACCAACAAAGTCAACATTTTTGATACCACACTTCGCGATGGCGAACAAGTGCCCGGCTGTAAATTAAATACAAAGGAAAAAATAGAACTGGCATTGGCATTGGAAGAATTGGGTGTAGACATCATTGAAGCGGGTTTCCCCATTTCATCGCCCGGTGATTTCACTTCGGTGAATGAGATCTCGAAGATCATTAAACATGCCACGGTATGCGGACTTACCAGAGCCGTTCAGAAAGATATTGAAGTAGCTGCAGAAGCCTTGAAATATGCCAAGCGTCCGCGTATTCATACCGGCATCGGTACATCCGATTACCACATCAAAGGCAAATTCAATAGCAACAGGGAAGATATTTTA
This sequence comes from uncultured Chitinophagaceae bacterium, assembly GCA_903841915.1. Lineage (GTDB taxonomy): Bacteria > Bacteroidota > Bacteroidia > Chitinophagales > Chitinophagaceae > CAIQDX01. The sequence continues at coordinate 8,969 of CAIMKO010000461.1, forward strand.
GAACGCGCCATCCAATGCGTAAAGTGGGCAAAGAATTTTGTGGATGATGTGGAATTTTATGCAGAAGATGCCGGCAGAACCGACAATGACTATTTAGCCAGAGTGGTGGAAGCCGTTATTAAAGCAGGTGCTACCGTTGTGAATATACCCGACACAACCGGTTATTGTCTGCCCAACCAATACGGCAACAAAATGGCTTACCTGAGAAATAATGTTTCCAATATTGACAGGGCCATTCTATCCTGCCATTGTCATAATGACCTGGGCCTTGCAACTGCCAATAGCATTGAAGGTGTGATCAATGGTGCAAGACAAATAGAATGTACCATCAATGGTTTGGGTGAAAGAGCCGGCAACACTTCTCTGGAAGAAGTAGTGATGGTTTTAAAACAACATAAAGATTTAGGATTTTATTCCAATGTAAATACAAAATTATTGAACCCGTTGAGCAGACAAGTAAGCGATGTAATGCGTGTGCCTGTCCAACCCAATAAGGCCATTGTGGGTGCCAATGCTTTTTCGCACTCATCCGGCATTCATCAGGATGGATTTTTAAAGAGCGCCATTACTTATGAAATTATTGACCCGGTTGATGTAGGTGCCGATATCAGCAAGATCGTTTTAACGGCCAGAAGCGGAAGAAGTGCATTGGCCTTTCGTTTGAAAAAACTGGGCTATGATTTTAACCGAAATGATGTGGATGCTTTGTATCAGAAATTCCTACAGGTGGCAGATAATAAAAAAGAGATCAACGACGAGGACCTCCATCAAATGGCAAAACAGCACGAATCTGTTGAAACTGTCTGAACGAGGATTTTGAAAGATTAGCCGGATTAAAAGGATTAAATATTTAATCAATATTTTTAATACCCAAAAATCATTGGTCAGACAAAAATATTTATTATGAAAAAGAATATTGCTGTCATTAGCGGAGATGGTATCGGTCCTGAAGTAATTGCGCAGGCTGTTCGTGTATTGAATGCCGTTGCACAAAGATTTCATCACGAGTTTATTTATACCTATTGTTTGATGGGTGCTGTTGCCATTGAGCAAAAAGGAAATCCACTCCCCGATGAAACCATCGAGATCTGTTTAGAAAGTGATGCTATTTTATTTGGTGCCGTTGGTCATCCAAAATTTGATAATGATCCTTCAGCGAAAGTAAGACCAGAACAGGGTTTGCTGAA
>CAIMKO010000462.1 GCA_903841915.1 uncultured Chitinophagaceae bacterium
CCTGCAGCAAAACGAACTGGATATTGCAGGCAAGGATAATTTATTTTATACGCGTTTTGTTGCCAATACTTCTGCGATCAGTTCTTTGTATAATGAACTATATGGACATCATTCAAAAAACAAAGAATTCTTTACTGCGTTAATTGAAACCATTTGCAATGGATACAAAAAAAGATCCGATGCTTTAAAATCAAGAGATGAAGAAAAACAAATACAGGGTCATTGGTTTCTCAGTAATGAATTAACGGGTATGAGTTTGTATGTTGACCGTTTTTGCGGCAACATTAAAAACATGGAAGAAAAACTGCGCTATTTTAATAAGCTCGGGGTAAATTTTTTGCACCTGATGCCGATCTTTCAAAGTCCGCAAGGAGAAAGCGATGGTGGTTATGCCGTTTCGGATTTCAGAAAAGTGGATACCCGTTTTGGTAAGCTGGAAGATCTCATTCATCTGCAACAAAAAATGAGCAATGAGCATATGTATCTTATGCTCGATATTGTTTTAAATCATACTTCACAGCAACACGAATGGGCAGAGAAAGCCAAACAAGGTGATAAAAAATATCAGGATTATTTCTACATGTTTGATGACCGTTCGATCCCCGATCAAATGGACAGAACCATGCCGGAGATCTTTCCGGAAAGTTCGCCCGGTAATTTTACTTATGTTGAAGAATGCAAGAAATGGGTAATGACCGTTTTTCATAATTATCAATGGGACCTGAATTACAGTAATCCTGCTGTTTTTATTGAAATGCTGGATACTATTTTCTTCTATGCAAATTTGGGTGTTGATATTTTACGAATCGATGCGCCTGCATTTATCTGGAAACAATTGGGAACGGCTTGTCAGAATTTACCAATGGCACACAGTATTTTACGATTGATCAAACAATGCGTGCAGGTAGCAACACCCGGAATGGCATTATTGGGTGAAGCCATTGTTGCTCCCAAAGAGATCATGAAATATTTTGGTACAGGATTATATACTGCCAAAGAATGCGACTTTGCCTATAATGCCACACAAATGGCATTGCAATGGGATGCTCTGGCAACAGGCGATACAAGGGTAATGCTGGCGGCACAACATGAGATCCTGCAAAAACCTTTTGGAACATCCTGGATCACCTACACCAGATGTCATGATGATATTGGCTTGGGTTATGATGATTATATGATCGAACAAACAGGATATAATCCTTATGAACATCGCAAATTTTTAAAGAATTATTATTCAGGCACACAGGAAGGATCGCCTGCAAGAGGTGCATTATTTTCTGTGAATCCAAAAACACAGGATGCGCGCATCAGCGGATCATTAGCATCTCTATGCGGATTGGAAAAAGCAGTGCAGGAAAACAATGAACCCGATATTGAATTGTCGGTAAGAAAGATCTTATTGATGCAGGCACAAAGCTTTTTTATAGGAGGTTTGCCAATGCTATTTTATGGTGATGAAGCCGGTTATACTAATGATTATTCTTATTTACAGGATGCAGGAAAAAGTTATGATAACCGTTGGATGCATCGTCCGGTCATTGATTGGAAAAAGAATAAAAATATTGATAAGGAAGGAACGATCGAACATCGTATTTTTTCCGCTACACAAAAACTGATCCGCATCAGAAAAGAAATAGCTGTTGTGGCAGATCATAAAAACTTAAACTGGCTTACACCGCATAATATTCATATTGCGGGATATTTAAGATCCTCTGCCGATAAAAAATTATACTGCTTATTTAATTTCAGCAATGAAGCCGCTTACTTAACGTGGTTCGCTTTTAAAGAACATGGTGCAGCGCCAAGAAAGCTTTATGATCAC
>CAIMKO010000463.1 GCA_903841915.1 uncultured Chitinophagaceae bacterium
ATATACTCGTGGTGTGTAACGCAGATAACCCCAGCAAGTTATTAGCGATAAACAAATGAAAGCGAATAATATAGGCCAGTAAGAAATCCAACGAAGCATTAAGTATTCGAGGTACTCTTCGTTATATTCCTTTTTAGTGGAATTATTAATTTGCAAAGAATTTAAACCATGATTTTCTTTTTGCATAATTATCGTCTTATGGCAATAAACAATGCTGTTAAAAATGTGAGAAGGCCTAGAACTAATGGTGTATCTTGTCTCCATTTTTGTGTAGCAGTCATTTTCGCATTAATCGGTTCTACATACAGAATGTCGTTAGAATGCAGATAATAATATGGTGAAGTAAATAATGTTTTTTCCTGCAAATTAATTCTGTTAAAACTTCGTTTTCCCGATTCTTCACGAATCAATAAAACATTATCTCTCTTACCATAAATGGTAAGATCCCCTGCATATCCCAATGCTTCAGGCAAAGTCAATCTTTCATTAGGCAAATAAAATATAGACGGCTTGGCCACTTCCCCTAATACCGTGATTTTGAAATTTTGAATTCGAACATTTACAATGGGATTTACTAATAATTGTTTTTCCAGAAGCAGTTTTGATATCAATCGGCCAACATCATCCTTTGTTAATCCTACTACTTTCATTTCTCCTAATAATGGAAATTTAATAGTCCCTAAAGAATCAACCTGAAAACCAATAGAATTACCGATTTGCAAACTGTTTCCTGCTAAGGTTGTACCTACGGTTTGAGTAGCCAGTGGTAGATTAAATATAGAAGCATCTTCCACATTATTACCCGCTACAGAAATATGAAGGATATCTCCGGATTGTATGTAATGCTCAGGAAACTGTGACAGCAGTATCTTGGTAGTATCAGTTACATTTTTAAAATAGGTAACTGTATTCTCTGTTTTACAGCTCTCTATTGCAAAGAATAAGAGGAACAACACTGTGTAAAAAAGTTTATAGCTATTATTCATCTTTAAAAAATTGAAATAATCGGAAATTTTATTTAAAACTATTTTATTCACCCTTACTTAATTTATAAATCAATTCAGTTCGAGATTTTACCATCATTTTCCTGAATATTCGTTGCACATGATAATTGACTGTAAATTTTGTAATGCCTAATTGCTGTGATATTTCTTCGTAGGTTAATCCTTGTTGCAAACAGCTTGTTATTTCGCGCTGTTTTCCTTTTAGCTCATCATTTAAAACACCTGTTAATTGTTTACGATGTATGAAATTTATTAATCGAAGAACCGCTTTTGGAGAGATAAATCCGCCAAACTCACAGCAATCTTTGATCGCTGAATAAATATCATACAACGTATTGCTCTTTAATAAAAAACCATTCGCACCGCGCATAATACTTTCAACGATCATGTCTTCATTATCAGTTTCTGTGTAAATCAATAATTTAACGCGGGGGTATATTTCTAAAAACTTAGGTAATAAATCCAAACTCTGTTTATCTGAATTTTCGGGGTAGTCAATCAGTATAATATCCGGTGCTAAAACTTTTTCATTTTTACCGGAAAGTTCAAATTCAGCAAAATCATTAAAAGAAAATATGATCTGCAAATCGGGAAAATTGCCCAGAAATATATTCAGGTTTTTCAATAAGGATATATTGTCTTCTATTATCCCGAGTTTAATCATTGTAAGGTGGAAATTTTTATTGTACAAAAAGCTATCGCTATTCTCAATCACATTTTTAAGAATCTTGGCTGAAATTTTAAACCTGTTTACATCAAAGGGCTATGATGGCGAGTATAGGATTTAAAAGTTTTGGACTACTCATTTTAACAGGCTATTACTACTTAAATTACCAGCCATTTTTACTACATGCAAGTTGGTACTATGTTATTGCTATTAGCATAACTATATCGTCAATATGTTATACTTTTTCAGCAAAAAGAGGGGTTTGAAGGCTATTATTGAGGAAATAATCTTACTAAAATCAATGTATTATCGAAGTATTCACCACACATTAAATGAATTACTGTATTCAATTTTTTAATTCATTGAGCTAAGAAATAACACAGTTTGCCTATAATTTGATGATAGATTGGCAAAATTTATACTATGAATATTATTAGGATATATTCAGATAATCCTGTCGGAATTAATAAGTTTAAAAACAATAAAGTCTCGTGAATAGTGTCCCTTTGCAGCGTGTGCTGATTATTGGGTAGTGAAAATCAATGATTAATCCCCAAAACGGATTTTAAGCAATCATTATTAGTGTTGTAATTTCTTTAAAATCTATTCTCGGTAAAGAAGATAGTAGCAATAGTAAATAGGATCAAGATAGTGACCAGCAAAAAAACAACTACGTAGTTATTATAGTTTTCAATTTTATTTATCTGCTCTTCGCTGTTTTGAATGCTGAAGAGTTTTATTTTGTTGACCGGAAAAACTAAATGCTTGATTCTGAGGTTACCAAAGGTCCGGATGTTAAAAACTAGAAGTACTAAAAACATCAATAACTCAATCGCTGAAGCAATAACTATGATTAATTCGTCGGTCATTTTAATAATTATTATTGCGATATTATTACAGCAATAATTAATTAGTTATAAAGTTAACTAAAATCATGATTTATTATTTATAAATAATAAAAAATAGTTCCACCGTGATCACAGATTATAAATATCTAAGACAAAGGATTGTTTAAGAGTGATTTATCCGATCGAAAAGGAAATGCTTAATCAATTTATATTATCAGACCGAGAGGTCTAACCAGTAAGAATTTATCCTACAGTATTGTAAATAAGAAAATTCAACTAGGATACACTAAAATTTTAAGAATACTAAGAAAGATATCAGCCATTATTAAAGCAATGATGATGCTGGTTGTTTTATGCTGCAATACGCTTGCCCTGCTATTCTTTCTTGAGCTTATAGCTGCAATTGAACTTTCCTGAGGTTGAAACAATTGTGAAGCTTTTACATATTGATGAAAGCCCAGTTTTATATAACCGAACTTAATAATAATGAACCCAACGATAATTAAATGAAGGAATTTAAGATTATCTATCAAAAAACTCAAGATATTGCTAAGTATGGCATCTAACATGGCAGGTTGTTTTAAAAATCAGACTAAATTTTCAACAGTAAAATAATAGAATAAATAATATTTAAAAAGTAGTGATGTTTATAAATAGTTTGTAGTATTTAAACTTACAGAAGCTGCTGATAGCCAGTTAAGAAAGAAGCTAAAGGTTAATGATCTTTCATTTGCTAGCCTTTTTGCTAGCTACAAGAAATAAAAAAACGCAAATACTTGTCAGTATTGCGTTTAATAAATAAAACAGCGGAGACTGAGGGATTCGAACCCTCGATACAGTTTCCCGTATACACACTTTCCAGGCGTGCTCCTTCAACCACTCGGACAAGTCTCCAATTTTAAAAAGGATTGCAAAAATAACTGTTCAAGCTTAGCTTCCGAATATTTTTTCTGCATTGGCAGTAGTAACTGCAGCCACTTCTTCAACCGATAGAAGCAATGCATCTGCTATTTTCTCTATAACATACTTCAAATAGCTGCTTTCATTCCTTTTGCCCCGAAAAGGAACAGGCGTTAAATAAGGCGCATCTGTTTCCAGAACAAGAAATTCCAGCCCTATTTTCTGAATAACTTCCGCCAACCCCGATTTTTTATACGTAACCACTCCCCCAATACCTAAATAAAAGCCCATATCGGTGATCTGCCCGGCCTCTTCTTCCGAACCGCCAAAACAATGAAAGATCCCTTTTAAACCTTTGGAAGCAAATGGCTTTACCGCCTCAATTGTTTCAGTCATGGCATTTCTGGTATGGATCACAATGGGCATTTGCCTTTCCAATGCCCATTGCATCTGGCATTCAAAAGCCGCATATTGTTCTTTTACAAATGTCTTATCCCAGTAAAAGTCCAATCCTATCTCTCCAATCGCTACAAACTTTCTTTTTTCCAGCCATTCTTCCGCGATCTTCAATTCGTCGATATAATTCTCTTTTACCGAGCAGGGATGCAATCCCATCATGGCAAAACAATTCTCTGGATATTTTCCTTCCAACTGCAGCATGGCGTCGATCACTTCACTGTCAATGGCAGGCAAATAGAACTTCTGCACACCATACTGTTTTGCACGTAAGATCAGAGCATCTATATCCTCTTTAAAATCCTCCAGGTACAAATGACAATGGGTATCAATTATCAGCATTTTGAAAAATAATTAGTGTTTAGAAAATAAAGTTCCCCCTCCTGCGTTTATACTATTGTCCGAACAAAAGATTACTTACTAACCATTATTAGATAGGATTTATTTAAGATTGTTTTCATAGGGTACGGATTAAAAAAAGGCTGGGGTTTTCACCTCGGCCATTGTTTTTTATAAACCTGTCAATGCTTTGAACTGATATCCTTCCCCGCTAAAATGTTTCAATACTCTAGGTAAACAATAACTCATCCTATCCCATGCTTTACTGCTGTCGTGAAAAACAATGATGCTTCCCTTTTTAGAATGATATAAAACATTGGCCAAACATTTTTGGGGTTGAATATCCTTATCAAAATCCCCGCTTAATACATCCCACATGATAGCTGTGAAAGGTGAAGGGTGAAAAGTAAGTAATCCCTGTTTTGTTTGACCATTCACCTTTGACCATTGACTTCTTTTTATCCTTCCGTAAGGCGGACGAAATAAATTAGAATCAATTTCTTTTGCTGCTTCATTAATATCATTGATATAGTCTTGGTCCTTTGTTTTCCATCCGTTCAAATGATGGAAAGTATGATTGCCTACTGCATGTCCTTCGGCTAAGATCCTTTCATAAATATCCCTGTGCTTCACCACATTATTGCCGATACAAAAGAAACTTGCCTTTGCATTGTATTTTTTTAATTCATCCAATACAAATGGCGTGGCTGTTTCATGCGGACCATCATCGAATGTTAGATACAACAGCTTTTCATCGGTATCGATCTTCCAGACAAAGGAAGGATACAGTGCCCGCAACCACCATGGCGTTTTAATGAGATACATCGGTCAAAGATATTCAGTTCTCCGATATTGATGCTGCCTAAAAGATCTGGTATTTTATTGCTGTCAGTCCCATAGTTTACCCTTACCTGACTGTCATTCGCCTCAGGCTAAACCATATTCAATCCTACATCAATCCCATAGTTCGGTACAAAATTGTGGATTGTTGTGGGAATAATGTGGGAGTACTGTGGATTAAGTACGAATGAATCCGCTGTAATTTATATCCATTTTACTTGAGTGTTAACACTCGTATTAAAGAAAATACACCTCCTTTATCTCGCATTAATCATGCCATTTTCTTTACACATTCAAGATTATCTTTGCGGCATGAGTAAAAAACCAAGGGTACGTTTTGCCCCATCACCAACAGGTGGTTTGCATTTGGGCGGAGTGAGAACTGTTTTGTTCAATTATTTATTTGCCAAACATTTTGGAGGAGATTTTATTGTACGTATTGAAGACACCGATCAAACCAGATTTGTAGAGGGTGCCGAAGACTATATTTTTGAAACATTGGCATGGTGCGGATTAGAACCTGATGAAAGTCCGAAGCATGGCGGCCCTTTTGCTCCTTACCGCCAAAGTGAACGCAAAGCCATTTATAGGGAATATGCCGAAAAATTAGTGGCTCAGGGATACGCTTATTATGCCTTTGATACTGCAGAAGAACTGGACGCAAAAAGAAAAGAAGTTCCCAATTTTCAATACAATCAGATCTCAAGGGCTGCTCTAAAAAATTCATTGACTTTGCTTGAAGCTGAAGTAAAATCTTTGCTGGATGCAGGAACAAAGCATGTCATCAGAATTAAAATGCCTGCTAATGAAGAAGTGAAATTTACGGATATGATCCGGGGTGAAGTGAGTTTTAATTCAGATCAGGTAGATGATAAAGTTTTATTGAAAGCAGATGGTATGCCTACTTATCATCTGGCTGTTGTAGTGGATGATCATTTAATGCAGATCACCCATGCATTCCGCGGCGAAGAATGGTTGCCAAGTGCACCCGTTCACATATTATTATGGCAATACCTGTTTGGATTGGAAAATATGCCGGAATGGGCACACTTACCATTGATATTAAAACCCGATGGCAATGGAAAATTAAGTAAGCGCGATGGTGACAGGCTCGGCTTTCCCGTATTTGCGATGGATTGGACCGATCCAAAGACCGGTGAAAAAACAACAGGATTTAAAGAACATGGATTCTTGCCCGAAGCATTTGTGAACATGCTGGCCATGTTGGGCTGGAATGACGGAACAGATAATGAGATCTTTTCTTTAGCTGAATTAGTAGAAAAATTTTCAATGGAACGTGTTCATAAAAGCGGAGCAAAGTTTGATTACGAAAAAGCGAAATGGTACAATAGTGAATGGATAAAGAAGTTGCCGGTTTCAAGTTACAGGTTACAGGTTACAGGCATGTTAGCTGCGAGTGGAATCAATATAGATGATAATAAAAAACTGGAAACAGTATTAGAATTGATCAAAGATCGTTGCACATTGCTGACCGATTTTGTACAACAATCATCCTTCTTTTTTAAAGCCCCTGAAACGATCGATATTGCTGCCATTCAACCCAAATGGAATGAGCAGAAGAATATGTTCTTTCTGGAATTGATACGTGCGTTTGAATTGATGCAATCCTGGGATCATGAAGCATTGGAAAATGAATTGAAAGAACTGGCAGCTGCCAATCAACTCAAACCCGGTGAATTAATGTTGCCGCTACGCATTATGCTGGTAGGGGGAAAATTTGGTCCACATGTTTTCAATATTGCCGAAATACTGGGCAGGGAAGAAACCATCAAACGTATCCAACATACACTACAGTTATTGACTAAGTAATTTATATTCACATTAACCGTTTAAATAAACCGCAGCATAATACTGCGGTTTATTTTTTATTTTACAGCAAACAATTCAGGAATGAAGCAAGAAAAATCAACAGTGATCATTGCGGTATTCGCTATCATTAAGTTTCTTATTCCATTTCTATTTATCAATGCTGCATTCGAATTGCATCGCGATGAATATTTGTATTTAGCCGATGCCGATCATCTTGCATGGGGTTATATAGAAATGCCGCCAATGCTGGCGGTAATGGGTGCCATCAGCAAATTATTCGGCAGCTCGTTATATGCGGTCTATTTCTGGGGTTCCTTATTCGGTTCACTTAAAATCATCCTGATCGGGAAAATTGTTCTGGAACTCAAGGGCAATGTTTATGCACTCTTTATCGCATGCCTTGCTTTTCTAGTTTCCGGTTATTTGAGAATGAATATTCTGTTTCAGCCTAACTTTCTGGACGGGTTTTTCTGGACTTGGTCCGTTTACCTCATCATCAAACTGATCAACAGCAACGATAAAAAATTCTTTTATTATTTAGGCATTTGTTTTGGCTTGGGAATGCTGGCAAAATATACCATGGCATTCTTTATACTCGCATTTTTTATAAGTGTTATCCTTACCGGCAACAGAAAATGGCTCCTGAATAAACATTTCTATTTTGCAATGCTGATAGGCTTATTGATCTTTTCACCTAACCTTTATTGGCAATACGATCATCATTTTCCCGTATTGCATCACATGGAATTATTACGTAATCAGCAATTGCAGTATACAAGTCGTGCTGAGTTTTTAGTGAACCAGATCATCATGTTCTTCCCCTGCTTTTTTATCTGGATGATGGGGTTGTGGTTTTTATTGATGAGAAAAGAAGGAAAGAAATACAGCGCTATCGCCATTATTTATTTTGTAGTGATCTTCTTATTGCTTTGGTTCAAAGGCAAACCCTATTATGCGGCAAGCATCTATCCTTCCCTGTTAGCGATCGGAAGTGTTTATATTGAATCGATCCTTCAATCGAATAAAATAAAAATAATGCATTGGGCCATTCCTGTTTATATGTTACTCGCAACAATTCTTGTATTTCCGGTTGCGGTACCATTTTTATCTCCTTTGCAATTAGATCAGTTTTATCAATCAGTTCATGCAGAAAGAATGGGTGTGCTGAATTGGGAAGAGAAAAAGAATAATCCATTGCCACAGGATTTTGCAGATATGTTGGGATGGAAAGAAATGGCAGAGAAGACCGCAAAAGTTTATCATCAATTACCGGATAGTGTTAAACAAAAAACAATGGTCTATGGTGATAATTACGGCGATGCTGCTGCATTGGCTTTTTACAGAAAGAAATATGGTCTCCCGGAAATATATTCCGATGATGCCAGTTTTGCATTCTGGTTACCGCAGAAATTCGATGTGACTTATTTTCTTTTTGCTGCATGGCATATGCCCGAAGCGAGCGATAGCTTTTTTTATCATTTCAAAACCGTAGAGATCAAAGATTCTGTCACTCAAAAATATTCCCGCGAATACGGTGCCAAGATCGTGTTATACAGTTTCCCTGATTCCACTGCAAAAGCGCTTGCTGAAAGAAATATCAAAGAACTGAGAGCAAAATATAATCTGCATTAGATTCTCGAGTAATTTTATGCAAAGATTATTGCTATGTCAAAAGACCGCCCTATCAGAGTATTGGTTGCCAAAGTTGGACTGGATGGACATGACCGTGGTGCCAAAGTTATCGCCACTGCACTTCGTGATGCAGGAATGGAAGTGATTTATACAGGACTCCGTCAAACTCCCGAAATGGTCGTAAATGCCGCGCTGCAGGAAGATGTGGATGCCATCGGTATCAGTATCCTAAGCGGTGCACACAATACTGTTTTTCCGAAAGTCATTCATTTGATGAAAGAAAAAGGAATGGATGATGTGCTGCTGACCGGCGGTGGTATCATTCCGGATGAAGACATCGATCAACTCTATCATTTGGGCGTGGGAAAATTATTTCATCCGGGCACAAATACTTCCGAGATCGCTGATTACATCAAAGTGTGGGTGAAAGAACACAGGAATTTTTAAGAATAGAACACGGATAACACCGATAATACTGATGAGTACAGATCTATTACATAAAGAATTAAGTGATCTGATCATTAACGCATTTTATACTGTTTATAATGCTCTTGGATATGGTTTTTTAGAAAAAGTATATCAAAATGCTCTATTCACGGAACTCAATAATAAAGGTTTGTATTGCGAAAAACAAAAACCTATACAAGTCTATTACGATCAAAAAATAGTTGGTGAATATTTCGCAGATATAATCGTAGAAGATTCAATTATTCTTGAATTAAAAGCTGCAGAAAGTTTGATGGATGAGCATGAAGTCCAACTTGTCAATTATTTAAAAGCAACTGAAATTGAAGTTGGACTATTATTAAACTTTGGAAAGAAGCCATCATTTAAAAGAAAAATATTTACAAACAATTTTAAGACAAATCTGTAAAATCAGTTTCATCTGTGTTATCTGTGTTCTATTAAAACTCAACGCTTTAATACTTAACCTATGTATTCAACAATACTGACTTCCCTCGAGAATAATATTCTAACCATTACCATCAATCGGCCTGATAAACTAAATGCGCTAAACCAACAAGTGATGAGTGATCTGAATGCAGTGATGGATGAAGTATATCATAATCCTGAAATAAGATCTGCGATCATTACCGGTGCCGGGCCAAAAAGTTTTGTGGCGGGTGCAGATATCAGTGAGTTTATCGGTTCTTCTGTTGAAGAAGGAAAAGCCTTGGCTAAACGCGGGCAGGATATCTTCTTTAAGATTGAGAACAGTGCCAAGCCTGTTGTTGCTTGCGTGAATGGTTTTGCACTGGGCGGCGGTTGTGAGTTGGCCATGAGTTGTCATTTCAGGATCGCCAGTGAGAATGCGAAGTTTGGTCAGCCCGAAGTAAACCTTGGTTTGATCCCCGGCTATGGTGGCACACAACGTTTAACACAACTCATCGGAAAAGGAAGGGCTTTGGAATTATTGATGAGCGCCAATATGATCGATGCGGCAACAGCATTACAATATGGTCTGGTCAATTATGTTCTAGCACAGGAAGAATTATTACAAAAAGCAAAAGACATTCTAAGCACCATCAATAGTAAAGCGCCCATTGCTGTCGCAGCCTGCATCACTGCCGCGAATGCCGTTTTTGATGAAAGCAAAAATGGTTATGCGACTGAAGTAGATGCTTTTGGAAAATGTTTTGGAACAGATGACATGAAAGAAGGCACGACTGCATTCTTGGAGAAAAGAAAGGCGGTATTCACAGGGAAATAATATTTTATCCGCCGATTGTGTCGCACATTTGTAGTAACTGAGCTTCGAGCAGCGAGCCATGAGCTTTGAGCAAATGCTCACAGCTAAAAGCTCATAGCTTTCTTATGTTGAAGTATGCCCTAATAAAATTTTATTCTTTCTCTATCAACTTTTCATCCATCAGATAACCCGTGATCTCTCCAAACTCCGGTTTTGATTTTGCATGGGTGATCACAAAAGACAGTTCGGTTACTTCTACCGTTGGAAAACTGATGATACGTTTTCTGCCCACAGTAGTGATGCTGATCTTTTTGATCTCAGTACCATGACTGCTTAACCGGATCTCCATTTGTTTAATGAGTTGTCCGTTTTGGATCGGCTCCTTCAGTACCAAACAATTTATTTTAACAGGGTCCTTTAAGATCATTTCTTTGATGAGCTCGATTTTGCCATCCATGGATTTATGCGGCTTATTGATCTGCATTGCATTTTTTAAAAGATCATTTTTGAAGTTATCTTCTCTTAACCTTTTAAATCCTGCTAAGGATGCTGCATCTTTCTCGTGGATCAATCCTCTTCTGTCGGGTGGCACATTCAATAACAAATTGGCGCCACGGCCAACAGTTTTTAGATAGAGATCAAATAATTGTTCGGGTGATTTTACTTTCTCGTCTTCATTAGCATGATAGAACCAACCCGGCCTGATACTTACATCGCATTCTGCAGGGATCCAGTTTTTCCCATTCATATTACCACTGTTTAAAGTATCGGTCGCCGGTGCCCCATACCCTCTTAAAAAGCCAGCTGTATCCAATAAATTCCAGTTTGTTTTTCCGGCAAACCCATTTTCATTTCCTACCCAACGAATATCAGGACCAATATCACTGAAAATAACTGTGTTTGGCGATAATTCACGAACCGTTCTTTCAAAACGATGCCAGTCATACACTTGTTTTTTTCCATTAGGGCCTTCGCCATTTGCACCATCCCACCAGAGTTCTGTGATAGGTCCGTAATTAGAGAATAATTCTTTCATCATACCTACAAACACATCATTGTATTCGGCAGTCCCGTATTTAGGATGATTGCGGTCCCATGGAGAAATATACACGCCAAACTTTAATCCGTATTCCTTACAGGCTGCAGCTAATTCTTTCAACACATCACCCTTTCCAGCTTTCCACTTGCTTTCTCGAACTGTATGTGTGGAGAATTTGCTGGGCCATAAACAAAAACCATCATGGTGTTTTGCCGTGATGATGATTCCTTTCGCACCTGCGTCCTTTGCAATACGGCACCATTGCCTGCAATCTAATGCTGTTGGGTTGAAGGCATCTTCCGGTTCATTGCCCAAGCCCCATTCTTTGTCGGTAAAAGTATTGGGGCCAAAATGCGTAAATAAATAGAATTCCATTTCATGCCATTGAAGCTGAGACTGTGTTGGCAAAGGCGAATTATTCTTTGCTCTTTGTGCTGATAGCTGCAGCAAAAGAATGAAGCACGAAAAGAATAAAAAGACGGAATATTTTTTCATTGTATTATTTGATAACTGATTTTATTTGTTCAGTTACAGGATGTTCGGCTGTAAAAGTATATCCCATGATCTTCGCAATGGTTTGTGCAAACTGCTTTTGATATAACTGTACATTGTCCGTCATTTCGCCTGATGGCACTACGTTTGGACCCATTACCGCAAACCATATTTGTGAAGAGCCATCCACATCCCTGCCGTGGCTGGTCCATTTTTCTTTGATGCTGTCACCACGGCCATGATCGCATGTGATCAGCAGGGTCGTTTTGTTTTTATACTGGGGAACTGATTGAACATAATCCCATATTTCTTTTACCCATGCATCAAACTGATGTGCCGCATCTGCATAAAATTTATAATCTCGCTGATGTGCCCATTCATCCGTTTCGCCATAGGAAATATATAATACCCTGGGTCTTTTTGTCTTCAAATATTCCATCGCAGCGTAGTGCGTGAAAACATCCAGACATTCTTCCGCATTAAAAGGACGATAAGAATCTCTCAGCATCGCATTGATCAATTTTTCATTTGCGGTGGGTGCATTACCGCCGCATGCATCATAAGCAGTTACAACGGAGATCTTACTTCTGGTATCGTTTATGATCCTATGGAAAGCATCCCATGCACCAAATGCAGCTACTTTATTTTTCAGTTTTTCCTGCCGATTAAAAAATTCAAGTACCGTAGTATTGGGATTGTGTTTGTATACATTAGCATTGATCGCCGTATCAACGTATCCGCATAGTATCTCACTGTAACCAGGATAGGAGAACCAGTAAGGGTTCGACACATCCACCTTATTTCCTAATCCGCGGTTACCATAGATCTGACCATTCGAGGCAATGGTATTCCAGAAAAATGGCAATAACTTTTTCCTTCTTTCTTTCAGATTATCACTCCAGTATTTCTTAAAGAGATACTCACTGTCGCTTTGATTGAACCTTTTGTCTTTCGCAATAACCGGATCGATCCCGGTAAATACTTCCTGCCATCTAAACCCATCTGTTGTAATAATGATCACATTTTCAGTCTGATCCTGAGCTTGTAAAGTTGCAGTAATAAAAAGAAAGAATAGAAAAAAAATACTTTTCATGAAATGGTTTATTGTGCAGTTATTTAAAAGTCTAAAATAGTTCTTATTCGCACAATGTTGCCTGAAGACTCCTTTTCTTACGTTAAAATCATACAAAATATGGTCAATGGCCGGCAGTTCGTAACTTAGCGTCCCTGAAACAGTAAATCATCTCTCATCCTAAATATTTTTATAATGGCGAATGTTCCATTTCATTATCAAGACCCGTTTCCGCTCGGAAAAGACACAACAGAATACTATCTCTTAACAAAAGAAGGGATCTCTCAAACAACATTTGAAGGAAAGGAGATTTTAAAGGTTTCTCCGGAAGTATTAAGCAAAGTTGCCAAAGCATGTTTTCATGATTGTTCTTTCATGTTAAGAACAGAACACCTGAAAATGGTGGCAGCTATTTTAACGGATCCTGAAGCAAGTGAGAACGATAAATATGTTGCCATCACCATGTTGCGCAATGCAGAGATCGCAGCCAAGGGTGTGTTACCGTTTTGCCAGGATACCGGAACCGCTACCATTGTTGCCAAGAAAGGGCAGCAGATTTGGACCGGCGGCAATGACGAAGAAGCCATTTCTTTAGGTGTGTATCAAACTTATACGGATGAGAACCTTCGTTATTCTCAAACCATTCCTTTATCCATGTATGCAGAAAAGAACTCAGGTAATAATTTGCCAGCGCAGATCGATCTGTATAGTGTAAACGGGATGGAATATAAATTTCTATGTGTTGCAAAAGGTGGTGGTTCTGCCAATAAAACTTATTTGTTTCAGGAAACAAAAGCTTTATTAAACCCAGCAACATTGGTTAAGTATCTGGCAGAAAAAGCAAAAACATTGGGTACTGCTGCTTGTCCGCCTTATCATATCGCATTCGTGATCGGCGGTACTTCTGCCGAAGCCTGTTTAAAAACAGTGAAGCTTGCTTCTGCAAAATATCTGGATCATTTACCAACCGAAGGCAATGAATTTGGCCAGGCATTCCGTGATCTTGAATTAGAAAAAGAAGTGTTGCATGCTGCGCAGGAACTTGGCATTGGTGCTCAATTCGGCGGCAAATATTTTGCATTGGATGTTCGTATTATCCGTTTACCAAGACATGGTGCTTCTTGTCCGGTAGGTATGGGTGTTTCCTGTTCTGCCGACAGAAATATCAAAGCCAAAATAAATAAGGATGGTGTTTGGATCGAGAAGATGGAAGAAAATCCGGGTCGCTTTATTCCCGAAGAATATCGCAAAGAAGGCGAAGGCGCTGCCGTAAAGATCGATCTCAATAAACCCATGAAAGAGATCTTAGCCGAATTATCAAAACATCCTGTTGCAACAAGACTTTCCTTAACCGGAACCATTATTGTTGGCCGCGATATTGCGCATGCAAAACTGAATGAAAGATTAGACAAGGGAGAAGGTCTGCCTCAATATATCAAAGATCATCCGATCTATTATGCAGGTCCTGCAAAGACCCCTGAAGGAATGCCATCGGGCTCATTTGGACCAACCACTGCAGGAAGAATGGATAGTTATGTGGCAAGATTTCAGGAAGCCGGCGGCAGTATGATCATGCTGGCAAAGGGGAATCGCAGTCAGCAAGTGACGGATGCCTGTCAGAAATTCGGTGGATTTTATTTAGGATCCATTGGAGGACCTGCCGCTATTTTGGCACAAAATAATATTAAGAAAGTAGAAGTGGTTGAATATCCCGAACTAGGAATGGAAGCCATTTGGAAAATTGAAGTAGTTAATTTTCCTGCCTTCATATTAGTCGATGATAAAGGCAATGATTTCTTTAAAACATTGAATCCATTGCATTTGAAAAGTTAGTATTTTTGGCTATATAATATTTCGTCATTAAAAATATTGTTATGAGTAGTGTAACTGAAATTTCTTTACCGGTAACAACCAGTCAAATTTTTGAGTTGGCACAGCAATTACAGGCAAAAGATAAATTAGAACTACTTTATTTATTGGAGCAGGAACAGTATTTCGATAATATTCCCGAACAACATAAAAACATTGTAAGAGAGCGTGTTGAAAAATATAGTACCCATCCCGAAAAACTGATTGACGAAAAAGAAGCATTGAAGGTAATAAATGCAATGTAATGCGTTCGAAATATACCATTCAATTTGCGCCTGAATCTCTTCATGAAATAAAACAAGTTATTGATTATTATAATAATCTTTCTTACGGACTAGGCAACAGATTTAAATTGAATTTTATTGATGCTATAAAGAAATTAAAAACAAATCCTACTTATTCTTAAATACGATATTATGAAGTGCGATTTGCGCTAATAAAAAAATTTCCCTACGCAGCACATTATACTATTGATGAAAAAAAGAAGACCATTAAAATACAGGCATTACTTGCTTTTAAGCAAAATCCTGATGCAAATTGGAGGATCAGGTTTTAACGATTTCTTTAAAACATTGAATCCGCTTCATTTAAAAAATTAATTATTTGATTTAGCTACTTTATTGAAGTGGCTGAATCATTTTATAAAAACATTATGAAAATAACCTTCTTTTCTACACAGCCTTACGATAAAGTCTCTTTCAATGAATGCAACAAGAATTTTGGATTTGAATTAGAATATTACGAAACACATTTGGGTCCGCATATTGTAAATCTCGTAGAAGATACGGATGCGGTCTGTGTGTTTGTTAATGATAAAGTAAATGCTGAAGTAATAAAGGTTTTGGCATCAAAGGGTGTTAAGACCATTGCTTTGCGTTGCGCCGGTTTTAATAATGTAGATATTGCTGCTGCCAAAGAAAATAATATTTCTATTTGCCGGGTACCTGCTTATTCACCCGAAGCTGTTGCAGAACATGCAGTGGCGATGATATTGACACTGGACCGTAAAACACATAAAGCATATAACCGTGTTCGTGAACAGAACTTTTCATTGAACGGCTTACTCGGTTTTAATCTGTATCAAAAAACGATCGGCGTCATTGGTACAGGAAATATCGGCAAAGCTTTTTGTAAGATCATGATCGGGTTCGGTTGCAGGGTAC
>CAIMKO010000464.1 GCA_903841915.1 uncultured Chitinophagaceae bacterium
CTGAAATAAATGTAGTTGAACAATTCATAGAAAATGTTTGGTTATTTCCGAAATCGATTGCGGTAACGATGATTGTGGAAATTAATAACCCTTTATTCGCAACTGTGTTTATGTCTTGTGTCAATTAAATACTGGATCTTCCATTCACCGGATAATTTAACGAGTGTAAAATCATCCGCACCACAATGCGAAAAAACATTGTTGAAATAAAATTTATACGGTGCCCAAACATTGGCCAACACACCATCGATATGAATTGCATCAAATACAATTCTTTCATCTGCCGCATTCTTTGGCAACTTAGCAATACTGCTGATGAATTCCTGCAATGTTTCATCTTTCACCGCTAATTTCCCCTCTTTATTCAAGCCGATGGTTTGTATGACAGGATTAGTTGTGAAACAAGCTCTCAACAAAACCGTATCCCCATTTTCCATTGCAGTGAACATATGATTAATGGTTGTTTTAACAGAATCTTGTTCTGTTTGTGCTTTAACTGAGGTAAAAAGAAGGAACAATATTAAAGCAGATAGCAATTTCTTCATCGTTAGGCTTTTGAAATGAAAAATAATCATTTTAATCAGCAATGAAAATAAAAAAGGAGATGAAAAATCATCTCCTTAAAAATTCACATCCATTTATATCAGAGCTATAACAACCCTTTGCTCAATAAATATTCTGCGATCTGCACAGCATTAGTTGCGGCACCTTTGCGAAGATTATCACTCACGATCCACATGTTTAAGGTCTTTGCTTGTGTTTCATCTCTGCGTAATCTTCCAACAAAAACTTCGTCTTTTTCATGTGCCCACAATGGCATTGGGTAGACCTGATTGGCATCATCATTTTGTACGATCACTCCCGGTGCTTTTGCGAGCAGATCCTTCACTTCGCTGAGAACAAATTCATTTTCAAATTCAACATTCACACTTTCGCTATGACCACCAACAACAGGAATACGAACGGTTGTTGCAGTAACACGAATAGAATCATCTTTCATGATCTTGCATGTTTCCTTCACCATTTTAATTTCTTCTTTGGTGTACCCATTGTCTAAGAAAACATCGATCTGTGGGATCACATTCAGGTCTATCGGATATTTATACGCCATTTCCCCTTCAATACCGTTTCTTTCATTGAACAATTGGTCAACCGCTTTTTTCCCTGTTCCTGTAACACTTTGATACGTGCTTACCACCACTCTATTTATTTTATATTTCAGGTGCAAGGGCATCAATGCGACTACCATCTGAATGGTGGAACAATTCGGATTGGCAATGATAAAATCATCTGCTGTTAACACATCAGCATTCACTTCCGGCACTACTAATTTTTTTGTAGGATCCATTCTCCAAGCAGAAGAATTATCGATCACTTTAATTCCTGCTGCTGCAAATTGAGGCGCCCACTCTAATGATGTAGTACCTCCCGCGGAAAATATGGCTACGGCGGGCTTTGCTGCAATGCCATCGGCCATGCTTACCACCTTGTATTTCTTTCCTTTGAATTCTACTTCCTTACCCACTGATCTCTCGGATGCAACCGGGACTAATTCCGTTACCGGAAAATTTCTTTCTGCCAATACCTGTAACATTTTTGAGCCTACTAAACCGGTAGCTCCTACAACGGCCACTTTCATTTTGTTTTGTTTTTAATGATGAAATAATTTTTATGTTTCAAACTTCTATGTTTCAATTTTGCTTCGTTATATCGCATAAGCAACAAAAAAGCCTTCCCGTTTCGGAGAAGGCCTTCAGTTAGTTATGGTTGTTATACATAAAACATTAAGCGTCTTCTCCTGTTGAGATGATCTTCTTTATGTTCTTTGTATGTTTCATTGAATTATTCATTGAGTAGCGAAAATAGAATCAAATCGAATTATTACAAAATATTTTTTCTATTGGCTCAGGTCTATGTCAAAATTCACCAATTGAACGAACTCTTTCAAACGCTCATCCATATCGGATTTTGTGATCTCTCTTAAACGTTCTGTTCCGAACTTTTCTACACAAAAGCTTGCCATGGCACTACCAACAATGATGGCGGTTTTCATGTTCTCGAAGGAAATGTCTTTTGTTTTTGCAATATGGCCAATAAACCCACCTGCAAAAGTATCTCCTGCTCCTGTGGGATCAAAGACTTCTTCTAAAGGCAATGCCGGTGCAAAGAAGACTTTCCCATCATGGAATAATAATGCACCATGCTCTCCTTTTTTGATGATGAGATATTTTGGTCCCATTTCTAAAATAGTTTTTGCTGCACGAACCAAAGAAAAATCACCGCTCAATTGTCTGGCTTCGCTATCATTCACCATCAATACATCTACTTTTTTCAACAGTTCTTTCAGATCATCCATGGCTATGTCCATCCATAAATTCATGGTATCCATCACAATCAGTTTAGGACGGACCTTCATTTGGTTGATCACACTTAGCTGAACAGAAGGCGTCAAATTTCCCAACATTAAAAACTCACTATCCTGATAACTATCCGGCACAACAGGTTTAAAATCTGCCAATACATTTAATTCTGTAACCAATGTATCACGCGAGTTCATGTCCATATGATAACGGCCGCTCCAGAAGAATGATTTCTCATCTTTCTTAATTTCTACACCTTCCAACGAAACACCGCGTGCAGTTAATGCATCTAATTCTTCCTGTGGAAAATCTCCGCCAATAACGGATATCTGATTAACGGAAGTAAAATTAGAAGCGCACCATGCAATATAAGTAGCGGCGCCACCAACGATCTTATCACTTTTACCAAAAGGAGTTTCAATAGCATCAAAAGCCATTGAACCAACAACAATTAGGGACATAGTTTATGTTTTAGTATCGGCCGCGAAACTAAAGCATTCAATTCAAAAAGGAACACAGATGACACAGATTAAACCGGATTTACACAGATTACTTAAACAGCAAAGACAGCAAAAGGGGCTTAGAGTATAGAAAATACAAGGCTGCTTCTCTTTCAAAGAAAGAAGCGAAATAAGGGAGGATGCTATCAAATGAATATGGCTATATCGACCTATCCCATCAAATCCATTTCATTCGTGTCATCAGTGTTCCTATTTTTTAGCTAACAAAAATCTTCTTTTGTACTAACATTTGTTAGCGTAAATTTGGAAAATTATGGGAAGAATAAAAACAGAAAACAACAGCAGCCGTAAAGATGTGATCATCAAAAAGGCGGCGGAATTGTTTAAAGAAAAAGGCTTTAAGGCAGCCAGTATGCGTGAACTGGCCGAAGTAGTTGGCGTTGAGGCCGCCAGTTTGTACAATCATATCCGCAGTAAAAGCGAATTGTTGCATTTGATCTGTTTTAATGTTGCAAACCGCTATACGCTCATGATGGATGAAGTGGAGGCAGAAAAAACAACCAGCCTGCAGAAGGTCGAGAAATTATTACGCTTTTTGATTGGCGGCATGGTACATAATTTTGAAGAAGTATATGTATGCGATCGTGAATGGAAATATTTAACAGAGCCATATCTATCTAATTTTCAGGCCCAGCGCCGCGGCTACCGCAAACGCTTTGCAGCCATTATCGAAGACGGGATCAAGAAAAAAGAGATCAAGAAGATAGATTCCACAACTGCAGTACTGATCATGCTGCACGCCATCAGCGGCATTGAAAGCTGGCACCGCAGCAAACAAAAGATCAACGGTAAAGAGCTCGAAGAAAACATGATCACTATTTTAGTAGGCGGATTAAGAAAATAGGAATTGAATTAAACGATTGCAAACATGTCACTTCACTTTCATTCGCTTTTCATCAAACAGGTCAGAAAGGAAACCGGCGATTGTGTTTCTATTGCATTTGACATTCCCGATCAATTAAAGAATACTTTTCAATATCAGGCCGGACAATATCTCACAATTCGTAAAATAATCAATGGAGAAGAAATTCGCCGTTCCTATTCATTATGTTCCTCTCCCTTACAAAATGAATGGCGTATTGCTATTAAGAAAACTGAAGGTGGTATTTTTTCAACTTATGCAAATGAAACATTAAAATCAGGTGAGTATATTGATGTAATGCCACCGCTTGGAAGATTCACGACAAACATCCATGCAGCACATCAAAAAAATTATCTGGCCATTGCTGCAGGAAGCGGTATCACACCGGTATTTTCTATCGTTCAAACCATTTTGGAAGCAGAACCAAACAGTCATGTGACATTAGTCTATGCGAATAAAAACAGGTCCTCTATTATTTTTAAAGAAGCTTTAGATGCTTTGAAAAACAAATGTATCGATCGTTTTCAGCTCATTCATATTTTAAGCAGGGAAAAAACAGATGCAGCTTTACATTACGGAAGAATAGATGATGAGAAGTTGCAGGGTTTAATTAAACTGATCGGATTAAAGCAGATAGATGAGTTCTTTATTTGCGGGCCTGAACAAATGATCCATAACACTAAGAAATTTTTACTTTCCCGGCATATAGATGCGAAGAAGGTTCATATTGAGTTATTTGCTTCAAAGAAACGGGAGTCGTTAGTCGTTAATCGCGAGTTGGAAGCAATAGACAATTCACCAAAAAGTAAGATCACTGTTAAACTTGATGGTGTAAGTTTTGATTTTGAGCTGGCATTCAACAGCAACAGCATTTTAGACGCTGCATTACAAGAGGGTGCAGACCTTCCCTATGCCTGCAAAGGTGGTGTTTGCTGCACCTGCAAAGCAAAACTGATAGAAGGAAAAGTAAGAATGGATGTAAACTATTCTTTAGAGCCCGAAGAGATCGAAGCAGGTTATATTTTGACCTGTCAATCACACCCAACAACAGAAATTGTGGTGGTAGATTATGATGTTAAATAATAGTTCTACATGGAAAGCAATTATATTGAAGATAAAAAATTCGAGAAATTAAATTTTACAGAAAAGCCGCTTCTGCAGGGCACCTATGAAAATTGCATTTTCCATAATTGCGATTTCTCAAATGCAGATCTCTCGAATTTCAGTTTCGCGGAATGCGAATTTTCGGGTTGTAATATCAGCATGGCAAAATTAACGAAGACCAGTTTCAATGATATTGTTTTTAAAGGTTGTAAATTATTGGGATTGCATTTTGAGGATTGCCATACAACACCCTTCATTGTATCATTTGAGAATTGCAACCTGAACTTCTCTTCTTTCTATCAACAAAAATTGAAAAAGACCGTATTCAGGAATTCAACGATCCAAGAAGCAGATTTTACAGATACCGATCTACACGGTTCTGTTTTTGATCAATGCGATCTTATGAAAACAAGATTCGAAAATACCATATTGGAAAAAGCAGATCTGAGAACAGCTTTCAATTATTCCATCAACCCTGAATTAAATAACATCAAAAAAGCGAAGTTTTCAATGCCCGGGGTCATTGGTTTGCTAGATAAATACGATATTGAGATTGAACCATAAGACAATTATTTCTTCAAATACGGCTCTATGATGTTTTGCCAGATGGCATAGCCTTTCTCATTCATGTGCAGATCATCTTTTAGAAATATTTCTTGCTTGATCGTTCCATCTTCATTCAGCATCGCATTAAATACATTGATGAATTTGGAGCGTTTTTGTTTAGCTATAAAATCTTTGATCAGTTGATTGGATCTTTCAACAGTAGCTCTGAATTTTGCACGGCTAGGGCTTGGTTTAATGGAAACAAAATCAATTTCCACCTTTTTCATTTTTGAACGGATGAGAAAAAACAATTGCTGATATCGTTTCAACATGATCTCTGCAGTGATCGTATCAGAAGATGCGATATCATTTTCACCGCAATAAATAATGATCTGTTTGGGATGGTAAGGAAAAAGAATATCATCTGCATAATGGATCACATCCGGTATCGTTGATCCCCCGAACCCGCGATTGATGATCTTATGATCAGGAAAATCCGATTGCACATTGGTCCATTTTCTGAAGGAAGAACTTCCTGCAAATAGGATCTGCTTTTTTTCAGGAAATGCTGCACTGTCCAGTTTTTTAAACGCCTTTATCTCGTCTGCAAAAGGATAGTTCTGAGTACTTTGTGCTTTAACAAGTAAGGATCCGGTAACTAATAATGCCAGCAGGATAAAAATTCGTTTCATACAGATCATTTCGGCATGAAAATTACAATCTTATTCCTGTTATTACTAATAATGCGGTTTAGCATTTCTCACTGAGTTTGCTACCTGTATCCCTTATCAGTTATTCGGAAGATTCCCGGAGATTTAACATTGAAAAGTATAAGAAGTGAAACTAACCTTATACTTAAGCTATATTAAAGCCATACTAAAGCCTTATATACGCCTTAGTTGATTCTACAATAGTCCAGGGATAGTCCACCATTTCGTGGACTATCCCTGGACTATGTAAGACTTTGCTAGAATGAAATTGGAAAAAAATGTAGAAATATGCAGCTCTAAATATTAAACCTACGATCTTAATACAAGTTACGATTTTTTACTTTATGTAATTAAAATATTTATTCAGATTCTGTTTGTGCCAACTGGCCTGAAGCCAGCATATCAAACTATCATACTAACAAATGTTAGTCCTTCTGAAAAAGATCATTATTTTTATTGCCTAGTGAATTGCCATGGAAAAAAACCTCGAAACTGTTTTTCAGGATAAGGTGGATCAAGAAATAAAGATCGAACCGAAGGATTGGATGCCGGAGAAATACCGACAAACACTGATCCGTCAGATTTCACAACATGCGCATAGTGAAATCGTGGGCATGTTACCGGAAGGCAATTGGATAACCCGTGCACCTTCACTACGCAGGAAAGCGATATTAATCGCAAAGGTTCAGGACGAAGCAGGGCATGGTTTGTATTTGTATTCGGCTGCTGAAACACTGGGCATTTCCAGAGATGAAATGTATGATCAGTTACATACCGGTAAAGCAAAATATTCATCCATCTTTAATTATCCAACATTGACCTGGGCTGATATTGGTGCGATCGGTTGGTTGGTAGATGGTGCCGCTATATTAAATCAGATACCATTATGCCGAACATCATTTGGTCCCTATGCAAGAGCCATGGTTCGTGTTTGCAAGGAAGAAAGTTTTCATCAACGGCAGGGATTTGAATTGCTCCTCACATTATCAAAAGGAACAGAAGCACAAAAACAAATGTGCCAGGATGCGATCGATCGATGGTGGTGGCCGAGCTTGATGATGTTCGGACCAAATGACGATGCATCGCCACATACGGCTCAAAGTATGAAATGGAAGATCAAGCGTTTCAGCAATGATGAGTTAAGACAAAAATTCATTGACATGATCGCCGAACAGGTGAAAGTATTGAACATGCGTTTGCCGGATGCCAATCTGAAATGGAATGAAGAAAGAAAGCATTATGATTTCGGGAAGATCAACTGGGAAGAATTCTGGCAGGTAGTAGGTGGTAATGGGCCCTGCAACAAACAAAGATTAGATGCCCGAAAAAAAGCATGGGCTGATGGCGCATGGGTAAGGGAAGCAGCGACTGCTTATGCAAAAAAGAAAGCCTCCCTAAATCCCTCCAAAGGAGGGACTTCAGAAACAGTATAAATTTTAATTAAAAAATAAACCATGATTTTACTTAGAAAATTTTATTACGGTGATTATGGTGAAAGTAAAAACGGCGCAGCTGATATCTCATCTGATAACTCGTCTTCCGGAGTAGTGACTGAATGGCCTTTGTGGGAAGTATTCATCAGAAGTAAGCAGGGGTTGGATCATAAACATGCGGGGAGTCTGCATGCTGCGGATGCTGCCATGGCCATCGAAAATGCAAGAGATGTTTATACAAGAAGAATGGAAGGGGTTAGTATCTGGGTGGTAGAAAGTAAACATATTCATGCATCCAATCCCGATGATGCCGATGCTTTGTATGATCCTGCAAATGATAAAGCTTATCGTCATCCTACTTTTTACAATTTACCTGATGCTGTAAAGCATATGTAATTGAATAAAAATTTACAATTAAGGATTAATAATTGTTAACCTTTTAATGAATAAATCTATCAACATATCAACCGATCAACTCATCAACTATTTGCTTCATCTTGCAGACAACTCCCTGATAATGGGGCATCGCAATAGTGAATGGTGCGGACATGGACCAATATTAGAGCAAGACATTGCCATTTCAAATATTGCATTAGACCTGATAGGGCAAGCAAGAAATTTTTATCAATACGCTGCAATACCAATCAAGCAATCAACCAATCAACCAATCAACTTAACAACAGAAGATTCATTGGCTTATTTACGCGATACGAGAGAATATAAAAACTGCTTGCTAGTTGAACAACCAAATGGCGATTGGGCACAAACCATTTTAAAACAATTTTTCTTCTCTACTTATCAATATTATTTATATCAGCAATTACAAAATAATGCAGATGATCAATTGAAGGCCATTGCTGCTAAAGCTTTAAAAGAAGTTACTTATCATGTACGATGGAGTAGCGAATGGGTGATCCGCTTAGGTGATGGCACAGATGAAAGCAAAAAAAGATTATTACGAGCCTTTGATGAATTGTGGATGTTTACAGGAGAATTGTTTGAGCCTGCATCTTATGAACTGAATATGAGCACTGATTTCATTTTGATGAAAGAAGAATGGAATAAAAAGGTCTGTTCGGTTTTTGAAGAAGCAACAATTGATGTTCCAGTAGAAAAAAAATGGCATCAATCAGGTGGAAAAACAGGTAATCATTCAGAACATTTAGGTTTACTATTGGCAGAAATGCAATTCATGCAAAGAGCTTATCCTAACAGTGAATGGTAATCGCAGATTAAATGATTTGTTATGATTGATTTGAAAGATAAACAAGCTGTGAATAAAATTTGGAGAATACTTGAAACAGTTACAGATCCTGAAGTCCCTGTATTATCTATACTTGATTTAGGCATTGTAAGAAATGTTCAACTAAATGGAGATGAAGTGGAGATTTATATCACTCCAACATATTCAGGTTGTCCGGCAACAGATGCTATCAACACAAATATCAGAATGGTTTTATTAGAAAATGGTTTTTCCACAATAAAGATCACACAACAATTATCTCCTGCATGGACAACAGATTGGATGAGTGAAAAAGGGAAAGAAAAATTAAAAGCTTACGGCATTGCACCCCCTCATTCAAAACAAATCGTTTGCGCACCAGATAGTTTTCAAAAAGAAGAAGCAATCCAATGTCCGCAATGCAATTCTTACAACAGCAGATTGGTTTCGCAGTTTGGTTCTACTGCTTGCAAAGCATTATACCAGTGCAATGATTGCAAAGAACCTTTTGATTATTTTAAATGCCATTAAAGTTTTACCGGTGATATCTTTTGTGTCCAGTCGACACTTTTCTTTACAAATTTTGGCGGGTTTAATCTGAAGCCAACATAAAATTGCAGGGAATAAAAAAGCTTTACCACTTTTTCATCAGCCTGATTATTGTGCTGATATTGTCTGTAAATAGCATCTGAACCAAAATACCATTTCTCACCCGTATAACCGAATCCTGATCGAAGCAAATATCCAACCGACATCAATGTCTTTGAACGAGGATCATCGGCCACAGTGCTTAAAGAATTTGATTGATAAATATCTACACCAATGCTCGGACCAATGGACGTGGTGAAATACCAGTTTTTTGCAAAAACAATTGTGCCCGCAAATGGCAGCACTAAATTAATGTCAATATCACGCAGATAATCACCGTTTGAATAAACGGCACTTATGCTATCGGGCTGGTCATATAATCTGAAATAATAAGCATATAAAGAAGGAATAAAGCTCATTGCCGAACGAAGTTGCTTTTCCACTCCACTTGTAATACTCCTCTGTGAAAATTTTTTATTGAAATTATAACTCAGTTGAAATCCTATCTGAGAATTGGTTAATGCAGGTAATTGAATATAAGGCTTGCCGGGTATCCAGGAGCTATCATAATCCTTTGTATTTTCTACAAAAAAGCCTTTTGTTGTAGCATAATCAAATCGAAAACGCCAGGGCTCTGCGTTCAAAGAAAGCCCAAAGCTCTTCCTGGTTGTATGTCCTTTTATCGGATCTGTATAATTTAAAAAACCAGGGGAAAAAGATATGCCCACTGATATGAAGCGATAATCAAAATCCAATGATGATTGCTGAATTTCATTGGGTAATAAAACCAGTTGAACAGAATTAGGGTAATCGAGTGAAAACGAAAAATTTCTTGTACTTAATCCGGTAGTAACATTGATCTTGTTAGAATAGGTTTTTATAAAAAGGGAATCTTTATTGAAGACCTTATTTGAGTCTACAGCATTTTGGCTGATACTTTTAAGCGAAGTGATCATTATGATGCACAGCAAAAAGCTTCTTGCAGCGCTATATTTGGGTGTAGAATTAGTCATCACTAAATAATAGCTTTACAAAATTAATCAATTGTATATATGGCTTCTATTTTATTTGAGATACAACATAATATCGGGTTCATTACTTTGAATCGCCCCGATAAACTCAATGCTTTCAATAGAGAAATGGCATTGCTGCTTCAAAATACATTAGACGAATGTGCGTCATCAAAAGAAGTTCGTGCTGTGCATATTACAGGTGCAGGTAAAGGTTTTTGTGCGGGGCAAGACTTGGCAGAAGTTATTGATCCCAATGGGCCGGGTATGGATAGTATTCTAAGCGAGCATTATAATCCTATCATAACAAGGATCAGAAATCTTCCAAAACCGGTTGTTGCAGCGGTTAATGGTGTAGCGGCTGGTGCGGGCGCTAATATTGCATTAGCTTGTGATGTTGTTCTAGCAACAGTTTCAGCCTCATTCATTCAGGCTTTCAGCAAGATCGCTTTGATACCCGATAGTGGCGGCACTTATACTTTACCAAGATTGATAGGCTGGCAAAAAGCCAGTGCGTTAATGCTTCTGGGTGATAAAGTTTCTGCAACAGATGCAGAAAAAATGGGTATGATCTATAAAGTTTTTGAAGATGATCTATTTGAAGAAGAATCAAAAAAAATTGCAATTACATTATCACAGTTACCCACAAAAAGTTTAGGCTATATCAAACATGTTCTCAATTATTCGGCGAATAATAATTTAGAAGAACAATTATTGCTGGAAGATCAGTTTCAACAAAAAGCTGCTGTAACAAAGGATTTTAATGAAGGCGTAAATGCATTCTTAGAAAAAAGAAAGGCAAATTTTACGGGAGAATAAGTTCATTGATTTCATAAATAAAAATAACATTGATGAATAACGAAAAAGATATACTAGCAAAAAAAGTGGTGGAACGAATGTTGAAGACAGATGAATTTTCGAAATGGTTGGGCATTGAAATAATTGAAATAAAAGAGGGTTACAGTAAAATAAAAATGACTGTTCGCAAAGAAATGATCAATGGTTTTGGAACTGCACATGGCGGTATTGCATTTTCTCTGGCCGACAGTGCTTTTGCCTTCGCCTGCAACAGCGATGGAAAAATTACAGTGGCTTTAGATGTTTCCATTTCCTATCCAAAAGCCGTAAAAGAATATGATGAATTAATTGCAGAGGCTAAACAGGTCAATAAAACCAATCGCACAGGTTTATACCTCATCGAAATAAAAAATCAGCACAATGAGCTGGTTGCATTATTCAAAGGCACTTGTTATAAAACAGAAAAATCATTATTCTAGAATAGGTGTTTGATCGCATTTCATGGCATTCTCTTTGCTCCCAATACGCTCTGCAATTGTACTAATGGCATCTATTAGCGTATCTTTGCGAACATTCAATTATAAAAAGTGGCCGAAAAAAATAACTTTATAGATTATATCCGCATTTTTTGTCGCAGTGGCCATGGTGGTGCTGGTCAAAGGCATTTTATGCGTAATAAATTAACCGCGATGGGCGGGCCTGATGGAGGCGATGGTGGTCGCGGGGGTCATATTATTTTAAAAGGCAGTACACAATTATGGACACTATTGCATTTGCGCTATTATAAAAACGTGCTGGCTGAAGATGGTGAAGCGGGCAGTAAAAATAATTGTACGGGTCATGATGGAAAAGATATCATCATAGAAGTGCCATTGGGAACAATCGCAAAAGATGAAGTGACAGGAAAAGTTGAGGCAGAAATTTTAGAAGACGGACAGGAAATAATCTGGATGAGAGGTGGCCGTGGCGGATTAGGCAATTCCAATTTTGCAACACCTACCAATCAGGTTCCTGATCATGCACAACCCGGCGAAGAAGGTGTAGAAGGTTATAAATTTTTAGAGCTGAAGGTATTAGCAGATGTGGGCTTAGTAGGTTTTCCAAATGCAGGAAAATCAACTTTGTTAAGTGTGATTACTGCTGCAAAACCAAAGATCGCCAACTATGCATTCACTACATTAATTCCGCAACTGGGAATGGTGGAATACCGCGATGGAAAAAGTTTCTGCATTGCTGACCTTCCCGGAATCATTGAAGGCGCAGCAGAAGGGAAAGGGCTGGGTCATCGTTTTCTGAGGCATATTGAACGT
This sequence comes from uncultured Chitinophagaceae bacterium, assembly GCA_903841915.1. Classification (GTDB taxonomy): domain Bacteria; phylum Bacteroidota; class Bacteroidia; order Chitinophagales; family Chitinophagaceae; genus CAIQDX01. The sequence goes on from CAIMKO010000464.1 coordinate 12,465, forward strand.
AATTCGGTTTTATTGTTTTTGATCCCTGCTGATAGTGCTGATCATAAAAAAGAATTCGAGATCTTATTAAATGAACTGAAAGAATATAATCCCGAAATGCTGCAAAAAGATTTTATCATCGCAGTCAGTAAAAGTGATATGCTCGATGATGAATTAAAAGAAGCGATCGCAAAAGAACTCCCTACAAATATTCCCCACTTATTTATTTCTTCGCTCACCAATAAAGGTTTGATAGAATTAAAAGACCTGTTGTGGCAAACATTAAACAAACCTATTGCGGTATAATGTGTTTTTATTTTATCTGGTAATAATTCCTTAACAATAGACATATAAATACCTTGGGTTACCTTTTTCAGGTTGCGGTATTAATGGTAACAAAAGCGGACCGGCTCGTTACAATCTGAAACGCCACTGCTTGTCGAAATGAAATAATATCCTGATTGATTTGCAACTGACCATTTAATGAAAATTTACTGACGAACATGTGACAATTCATGTGTGATGCTTGACGTATGAGGCAACTATTTTTTAATCATTAAAAAGGAAAAAACATGAAAAAGCAAACATTAAACACAATTGCAAGGAAATTTTTTGCAGGAAGTATTTTAGTAGCGGTATTATTTATCTCAAATCAGAACAAAGCTTACGCTAATTATACTAACCACAATAAAATTTCAACTGAAAAAAGTACCGGCAATGCTGCAATTAAGTATGTAGGATTAAGCCAGGAAAATTTATTGTTCAACGTTAAGTTTGACAATGCAAGTGCAGAAAGTTTCGTATTAACAGTAACTGACGAAGTTGGTGAGGTTATTTACAGAACTGTTTCAAAAGACAAACAATTTGCAAAAACTTTCGCTTTACCTAAATCTGCAGAAGTAAGTAAAGTTACTTTCAGCATCCAATCAGGTAAAACAAATTACCGTGAAAGTTTTGATGTAAACATCAATACAAGTGTTGTTGAAGATGTTGTAGTAAGCAAAGGCTAATTAATTCAATTAACTGAAATAAAAAAGGAAGACCAAAAAGTCTTCCTTTTTTTATACAATTTTTTTGATGATTAATTATCTGCAATGGGTGTTAAAGAAATTGTTCCGCCCGGAAAGCCTTTCAGCACAAGTGTATAACTTTTACCCGCTGTTGCATCCATGGAAGGTAAACTGGTTATGAGTACGGTTGTTCCGGAAATAACAGCAGAAACGCTGAATGGTCCGGGATCAAAAGCAGTATAAGCTGTTAAACTAGTAAGTGTATTCTGATCGTTAAAACTACGGGAAGAGAAAAGTTTTGTTGTACCTGCTCTTAAGATATCAACAGTGCTTCCACCACTTACAAAATTAAAGAATCGAATATTTACTTTGCCGGATGGTGCTGCAGTTCTGTCGTCAACAATTACAGTTCCTTGTGCTTTAGACAAACTGTCAAAAACAAAAATAGAATTATAAGAGTCTGCATTTAATGTAATATTACCGCTGACACTTGCAGTACTAGACCCCGTTGCTGCAACTGCTGCATTTATAGTTCCGCCGGTTGTTTTAATATAACCGCTGTTAGCTCCATAACCAACACCGCCGACCAGTAATGCATTATTGATATAAAGATCGAATGTTGAAGAGTTGGGCGAAAGGTTCACCAAACGAAGATTGGCAGTAGTTCCTGGACTGCTCTTATTACAAGACCATATCCCGAAACACAGAATTGCAAGTAATAGAATTGATACTTTTTTCATACTGACTACATTAAAGATTAAAAGCAAATATCAATAAAAAACCTCCGAAAAATCCGGAGGTTTCTAAAATTAAACGATTTAACACAAAATAAATTATCCTAATGCTTCCACTTTCATATTGCGAGAAGCCTTCTTTCTATCTTCTTCATCCAGAATAGTTTTACGCATCCTGATGTTTTTAGGTGTTACTTCAATACACTCATCTTGCTGAATATATTCCATACATTCTTCCAGGGTAAACTGAACTTTTGGAGTAATTCTAACGCTATCATCACTACCGCTGGCACGGTGATTGGTTAATTTTTTCATTTCCACAGCATTCACATTCAAATCTCCCGGTTTAATATGCTCAGCAATGATCTGACCTGCATAAACCTCTTCAGCCGGATCAATAAAAAAGCTTCCGCGATCCTGCAATTTATCGATTGAATATGCTGTTGTTACTCCCTGAAATTTAGCGATCAATACACCGTTATTTCTTCCTGGGATCGGTCCCTTCCATGGTTTATACTCATTAAAACGATGTGCCATCACTGCTTCTCCTGCTGTATTAGTGAGCATTTGAGAACGCAGGCCTATCAATCCTCTTGAAGGGATCTCAAATTCAAGGTGCTGCATTTCTCCTTTACTTTCCATTACATGCATTTCCCCCTTGCGTTGTGTAACCAGATCAATTACTTTACCGCTGTATTCTGCAGGGACATCCACTACCAATGTTTCAAATGGTTCATTTTTTTTGCCTAATAATTCTTTTACCAAAACCTGTGGCTGTCCAACAGTTAATTCATACCCTTCACGACGCATGGTTTCGATCAAAATACCTAAATGCAAAATACCACGTCCAAAAACTAAGAAGCTATCTGCACTGTCTGTATCTTCTACACGCAATGCTAAATTCTTTTCAGTTTCTTTCATCAAACGATCACGCAAGTGACGTGATGTAACAAATTTTCCATCTCTTCCATAAAAAGGAGAATTATTGATGGAGAACAGCATGCTCATTGTTGGCTCATCTACGCTGATAACCGGTAATCCTTCAGGTGTATCAAAATCACATATAGTATCGCCGATATTAAATTCTTCCAGCCCTACTACTGCGCATAAATCACCCGACAACACTTCTGTCACCTTGCGTTTGCCCATTCCTTCAAACACGTATAATTCTTTTACTTTAGATCTTTTTACAGAACCATCAGCCTGAACCAATGCAATGGTCTGGCCCTCTTTCACTGAACCACGAGTTACTTTTCCAATCGCTATTCTTCCCAAGAAAGAAGAATAATCCAATGAGGTGATCTGCATTTGTAACGGCCCTTCATTTACTGTTGGAGGTGGTACAAATTTGATGATTCCGTTCATTAATGGAATGATATCTTCAGTTTGTTCTAAACTATCATTGAACCAACCATTCTTTCCACTACCATAAAATGTAGGAAAGTTTAATTGTTCCTCAGTTGCGTCGAGGTTAAAGAACAATTCAAAAACCGCATCATGCACTTCATCAGGACGACAGTTTGCTTTATCTACTTTATTGATAATTACAATCGGATGCAGGTTAAGGTGTAATGCTTTTTGCAGTACAAATCTTGTTTGCGGCATGGGTCCTTCAAAAGCATCAACTAATAATAAAACGCCATCTGCCATTTTTAAAACACGTTCAACTTCACCGCCAAAATCACTGTGGCCCGGAGTATCAATCACATTAATCTTAACGCCATTAAATTGCACTGAAGCATTCTTGGAAAAGATGGTTATTCCTCTTTCCCTTTCAAGGTCATTGCTGTCCATGATCAGATCACCGGTTTCCTGGTTATCCCTGAACACTTTAGTGGTTTGTAATATTCTGTCCACCAAAGTAGTTTTACCGTGGTCAACGTGAGCAATAATAGCGATGTTTCTTATTTCCATGTAAAAATTTAAGGCGGCGAAGGTACGCATTTAGAGCGGGTTTCAAGCATTTTATTGGTTGTTTAATTGTGAAATAACATATAATACAGTAAATTAGCTGCAAACCTGCCAAATGAAAAAAATACCGCTTCTGATCTGCTTTGCTGTATTCTTTGCATTTATAAGTGATAAAAAATTTACAGCCGAGAAACTTTTAGCCCCTCCCGGAACAGTTCAGCTGATCGACAGCCTGTATATAGACAAATGCGAGGTGAGTAATATTGCATGGAGAGAATTTGTGAATTATATACTTAAAGTACAAAAAGACCCCGATCTCTACATCAAAATGCTCCCTGATACAACCGTTTGGAAAACACAGTTATTCAATAATTCTATTTTTATTGATTTCTATTTTCGTCACCCTGATTACAATGATTTCCCTGTGGTTGGTGTTAGCTATGAACAGGCAAAAGTATTCTGTGAGTGGCGTACGGATAGAGTGAATGAATTATTGGAAAAAACACCAAAAGCGCCTTACAGAAAAATATTGTATCGCTTACCAACCAAAAAAGAATGGGAATTGGCCGCGACCGGAAAATTAGAACTTGAAAAATTTCCTTACGGATATGAAAGCACAGAATTCAAATCACACGGAAAAGTTTACAATACATTCAACTGTTTATATGAAAGAGTAGATTCTACCATTAACCTCAGAGAAACCGTTCTTCCGGTATTGTCTTCCGAAGCAAATAAATACGGCATTTATAACATGATCGGCAATGTATCTGAGATGGTTGCCGAAAAAGGAATTTCAAAAGGCGGGCATTTTAATTTATACATAGACGATTGTAAAATTCTGAAAGACCGCAAATATTATTTTCCCGAATGCTGGCTTGGATTCAGGTGCGTTTGTGAAATAGTTGATAAAAGCCCGCCGCCAGAAAAAAAGAGTACCAAAAAACACAAGGGTTCAGAAAAAACATCTGCGAAGGAATAATAAAGTTTAACAGGATTACTTTTATACATTTGCGACAACATTATTTTCATGAACCTCTGGAAAAATATCATTAAAAGTCCCACCTAGTTTTTAGCGATTCTATTCGTTGCCGTATTCTTTTGATTCTGGCTGCAAATTTTCATTGCATCATTCGTTGCGCCGCACAATTGAGCTTCATCAATTTTAGGCAGCATGCGCACCGATTGAAATATCAGGTCAAAAATTCTGTTCATTTCTCGTAATTATTTAATTTTTAATTATGCAAACAATCATAGAACCATTTAAAATAAAATCGGTCGAGCCCATTCATTTTACAACAAGAGAACAACGAGTAAGGATACTCCGTGATGCTTTTTACAATCCGTTCCTTATTAAAGCCAGAGACGTGATCATTGATCTGCTGACCGACAGCGGGACCAGTGCTATGAGCAGCGAGCAGTGGGCGGGCATCATGCGGGGCGATGAAAGCTATGCCGGCAGTGATAGTTTTTTCCGATTTGAGGAAACCGTGAGTTCCATTACGCACATGAAATATATTATTCCCACTCATCAGGGAAGAGCATCAGAAAAAATATTATTCAGCATCACAGGAGGAAAAGGGAAATATTTTATCAGTAATACGCTTTTCGATACTACTCGGGCTAATATTGAATTTTCAGGTGCAGAAGGAATTGATCTATTATGTACAGAAGGAAAACAGCCATCATTGATCGCGCCATTCAAAGGGAATATTGATTTGATCGCACTAGAAAATTGTATTGAAGAAAAGGGCGCAGAAAATATTCCATTGGTCATCATCACTGTTACGAATAATTCCGGTGGTGGCCAACCCGTTAGTATGGCAAATATTAAAGCCGCCAGTGCAATCTGCAAAAAACACAATATTCCTTTTTTTATTGATGCTTGTCGATTTGCAGAGAATTGTTATTTCATCAAACAAAGAGAAAAAGGATTTGAAAGGAAAACCATTTTTGAAATTGCACAGGAATTATTTTCTTATGCCGATGGTTGTACGATGAGTGCGAAGACAG